>WAOW01000005.1:300000-418039 GCA_015521085.1 Candidatus Thermodiscus eudorianus | reverse complement strand
GAATAATGGATTTATTTTGAAGTTATTTGGACGTTCTAGATATACTATCCACAAAAAAAGCAGTATTAGATATAATTTAATAAAATAATTAGATAATATTGATAAAATAGTTTCCATCATTTCACAATATACCTCGATAACGTAACTAAAAGCAGAACAACACTTGAAAACACTATTCCGAACAACATTATCCAATCGGTTATTTCAGTCTTAATTTTTTTCGTAATAAAACTTGTTTGTGAGAGATTCTTAGTAGTATTATTTTGATTAATATCAGTATTATTAGTAACACTATTATTTATCTCTTTATTAGTATTATTTATTATATTTTTATATTGCTTATCAATCTTAATTAACAAAAACTGGCCATAATCCTGTGGGTTGACTAGAAGCGTCTCGTTTAATAAATCTATCTCTACGAGCTGTTTATCATTCTTACCGACACAATAAATATATAAAAATAGATATAAATCATCTTTATAATTAAAATAATAATAATCAACCATAGGTTTATAAACAACTTTATAAATTATGTTACCCTCCTTTGATCGTGCACTACCCTCCACCAAAATATGTCTAGGCTTATATAATACCACAGAATCTACTTTGTTGTATAAAATTGATAACAGATCTATTTTTTTATTTATTATAAAATATCTATCTATTAGTTCTTTTATAATGCGAAGTATAGTTTCGTTTCCACTTAAAATTATGTCGTCAAAACGAAAGACATAGCCATTAGCTATAGTTGTCTCCAAGGTATATTTAAAGAATTCTAAGTTATTAGGATTAGTGTTTTGATTTAATATAATAGTATATCCATGATATATATAATTAAATAGAGGTATTATAGTTATATTACCGCTAGATCGTACATCATAAGTTTGGAACAACCAGAAGAAATCTACATATGGAATGTAAACTTCGGAAAGACCCTCGACACTTATTGGTATGTCGTTTAACTCAGCCTTTATCTTAGTCAGTATTTTAGCATATGATTTCCACCATATATTACCAGCTTTAAACGAGTAGTTGTGTTTACCGCTGAAATCGATTATAGGAGAGGCTACAGCTATTTGGTCTAGGAATATTATGTCAACGTTGTATCTCCTCACAACTTCTCTAGAGACGTTTAGAAGAATATCCTGCCATAAAACATCCGCTGGATGGGCAACGGCTGCTACTAGATAATCATGTGTTCTTCCTCTATAGTATTTTTCTATGTAGTAACTGTTATTCGTATCTAGCGGCAGGTGTTCTTTTATGCGTTTAAATGTTTCTGTATCTGTGTCTACTAGTCTCCCGTTTAGATATAAGGTTACTTTTGCTCCTAGTTTTTTAAATTTAATTAGAGTATTATTAAGGTTTTCATCTCCGATTATGGAAGGGAAGTATTCTGGATAGTCATTGTCGAAGCCTCCTCTATTCCAATCCCATATATCCACGACTGCATTGGAAAAGTTTGTTTCATTAAATAAATATTTATATGTATTATAAATCTTGTTAAACCAACTGTCCAGTTTTGAAACTTCGTGCGGCAATGAAGGCTTCAGCCACACCTTTATATTTGGTATCCAACTGTTATTGTATCGATAGCGTACTTCTATAGGTCCTTTTTGGGTATACCATTGGCTTCTTGACCAATTTGCGTATATGTCGGCTCCTGTTCTCCAGTCTAACCCGTTGAAAGCTTGTAGTACTATATTGTATTTTGGCTGAAAGCTGTTGTTCGTAGTTAACTCCTCTGGAAATAATATCCATGACATCTTTATTGCTTGGGAGTCATAGGTAAATGGCGCTATGAAGAATCTTTTGTAATTAGACTCATTATCGTGAATTCCATAATATAGGCCTGCTTCATCGTCATAGAATAGTATGAATTGCATAGATAGTGGCGAAGGGTATATGTATTCAGCGCCCTGTTGTGGTAGGGATTCTAATGGATTATTTATAAGGACGCCGCTTTGGACGGGAATGACAACTTTGTCGTCGTCCCGGTTCTTCCCTATTTTCTCGATTCCACCAATTAACATATAGTATATTCTATATATGATTTTTCCAGAGTGATTGTCTAAACGAATATTAGTTAAAATCCTCTTATTATCTACTTTAAAATAGACAGTAGCATTTATATTATGTTCAATATTACTATATAATATTGAGCACGACTTTTTCTCATTATCTATATTATATGAAATAAATTTAAAATCATATGCACTTATACTATCACCGTCTAGGAAGTCTATACGCCATAATGGATAATGTCTTTTAATCTCTAAATTAACTCCTTTTATTATTACTTGTTGGACACTGGGTCGGTCATTTAATCTAATTTTCATGTATAAATCTTTAGTATATATAACTAAATATAGTTTTTCAGCGCTATATATACTACAGTCAGGGTATTGCTCTGTCTTATAATCACTACTAGCCGTGTTAGCTACAGGATAAAGCACTATATTTAGCAATATAATAGATAGTATTGCTAATGACAGCATCCTCATATCTCTCACAGAAGGATTCATTCGTTCTAGGAACTTTTATAGTTTAATTATCCTTGAGGTGCGTTAGCTAGCGGTTTGCCTAGCACGGCGCGTACATATTAAAGAACTTATTATTTTAATATAATAAATTTATAAATTTTTGTTCATATAATTTAAAAACATCTTTTATAAGACATTTGCTGTTAATTCCATCCATGTTATATATGTATTTACTAAGCGTTAGCGAATCATAGTCAAAAGGAATAATAATTAATTTACTGCAGAATGAACGAATCCATGGCAACGAATATATTGGGGTTGTAATAACTGGCTTGTTCAGCAAGAGAGATTCGATAACTAGAAGAGGTGGGTCTACGACTGGAGGATTAATTTTATCAGTTATAAATGGGTACAATACCACCTTAGATCCCTTTATAACTGAAAGCTTCTCTGGAACACTTAGCTCTCGCCTGAGAACATAAACAAGATTGTTTAATTTGTATCTATTAATTATTTTTTGAATGAACTTCATATATTCTTTTTCTTTATATATATTTTCCGTCCATCTACCAATTATGAGAAGCGGAATCCCTGTCCTCTTTGCCAGTAATATGAAGGGGTGTATGGGAAATCTTTCTGGTCTTAGCCATCCCATATACAGCATATATTCATCGTTAATGTTAATTGTTTCTCTAATAAGTCTGTTATCCTTGACGCGTTCACTAGTGAACAAGTTAGAGGGGGGTAGTACTAATGATTGTTTTTCCATCCTATAAAACGACTTAAGCCAGGGAGAGGAAAAGACTAATCGATATTTTTTATTACTTAAATATAATTTATATAATTTTATGAAATTATTAAATTTATCTAAAACCGATGCAACATACATATATTTATATATTCTATTATTATATAATGTGGGAAATAATGGTATTCTATCTATCAATAAATGGATGTCAGCGTTTGAACGCAATAGCCCTGCTAATACTCTTATTGCTTCAAATTTTGAATTTACAAAATATAAATTTAATTTATTTTTATCTATAAAATCGAAAAATTTACGTAACTCTTCTTTTTGAGCTTTAACTATCCTATGTTTATCTGTTTGAATTATTAAAAATATTTCTTTATAAATTTTACTTTTTAGTATGGTGTTTAGGACGCTTAAAGAGTACACCGCGTTTCCAGTTGCCCACGGAGGATGTAAGCCGCGAGCTAGTATGTATGCACTACGCATTGTTAATCATTAATCTGCTCTATACAAGACTCTGGATTCGTTTCCAGTTTGTTTCACAGTAATAACTAACATCATATTTAATTTAAATTTTTATTTTTAAATAATTAATAAGTCTCTCTGAAGGCATGCTCTCTAAGATATAATATAAAAGTTTTTAATCTATTATAGTTAGTTAGATAAATAGTTTGCCACAGAAGACTCTTTAGAAAACATTTATCGTTAATTTTATTATAAAATGCTCTGATAATATCACCTACAGATAATTTAATTGGAAGACATAAATATTCTTTATTAATAAATTTATAAATTATAGATAAAATATATGAAATAGGATAACTATTATACGTCATGTTCGCTGCTTTCGTCAACCCTACAGTTGCGTCTTTGCATTTTTTCATTCTATCTATAGTAATTAAAATATCTGATAGTGTAACCATTTGCTCTTTATAGACACTATGACCTGCAACCAATGATACTTCAAGACATGGATCTAATGTATACATGGTATTATTTAAATAATTGATTTTATTTATATATTTTTCAGCTATTTTACCATTAAGATATACTATACGCGAAGAAGTCACATGATTAATATAGAAGTCAATACTTATGTCATTATTTGGATCCAGATAAGTTATTGATTGAGGTCCAGATGCAAAGAACCTATAGCCGCTTTCTGTTAAAATTCTATTCAATTCAATTAAATCATCATAGTCAAGAAATAGTAAAATATCAATGTCCACCGTTGTGACGGGATATGGTCTTATTGATTTAATTATAGCATATTTTATTCGATATTTATTTAATAAATTAGATATTTTTATTAATGCATTTTTATACATTTGATATTTCTTTAACAGTGATTTATAAAGCTTATATAAATCGGGTGGTAATGTATTTCTATATAAATATAATGTATATAATAGTATTCTGTTTTTTATGCCAAGTCTCATATACTCATATATATAGCTAGTGCTAGTGGTTATTGCGTCTCTCTTCGTGAGATACGCAGTGATAATTTCTTTTGTAAACTCTTTACAAATATTCATTTTCATTTAGATAATTAAAAATAGTTTTGTTAACTTCGTCTCTTGGCAATAATGTATTTACCGTCACTATATTTAAATTATAATATTTCTTTAGTATTTTAATAATAATATCATATAGAATTATCATTTTTTTGTATGTTCCGATGTCGAAATCAATTGCTTGCATTTTTCTAGCTAAATATCTTTTATAGTTATTATGAGATATCTTGTGATATATAATAATACTTCGACGCAGTAAATCAATATTATATATTATAAGTAAATGTAAAATAATATATAATATTTTGTTTGTTCTTAACGATACCGTTATATAGAAGTCTATGATATATCTATCAAATATAATTATACCTTTAAAACTTTTATTTAAAACTTTAATTAATATTAAATAAGGTAAAATACCTAACAACTCAATTATCGCCCAAGTTGCTCCTAGCTTTTTCATCCATTCTTGATAAATCAGTTTATTAAATCTATTTTTATATACTAATTTATTTATTAAAATAAATATTATAAATGCAATAGTATGCAAGCTTTTAACCCATAAAATCCTATATTTACTATATTTTTTAGATTTTATTTTAAGTATAATATACTTAAGTGTAGTTGTTTTACCGCTACCATCAGCACCTGTTAATATTATTATATTTTTAGATATCATAACAACAAATCATTTTATTATGTAAGTATGCGTACACGGCGCTTTTATCGAAGTATCTGGTGTTGCATGAACAACTATACTTTCATCATTTATATATTGTTTAAATAATTGTATGATCTTCTTTGCAAGATCTTCGTCTAACCCTGCTAGCGGTTCGTCTGCTAGGATTATCTCCGGTTTTTTTATCAACGCTCTTGCTATTATTGCTCGTCTTTGCTGTCCTCCGCTTAACTGACGAGGATAGCGGTCTAGGAGGTTCTCTATTTCTAGTTTTTTAACTATTGTTTTAAATATATTTATTATCTGCTGGGTTAGAGTTCGATTTATTATTATGGGAAGTAGTATGTTTTCCTCTACTGTTAGTTGAGGTATAAGATTATTGTGTTGGGGTATGTAGCCTATAGTATATCGTCTGTGGCGGATTAATTGTTCTTGGTTATTCCAGTTTATTGTTTCCCCGTTTATCTCTAGTTTTCCCTCATATGGTTTTTCGAGTAACGCCATCACTCGTAGGAGACTTGTTTTTCCCGATCCACTTCTTCCATATATGCAAGCGTAATCCCCTGGCTTAAATGCTAGGTTTATGTTCTCTAGTATTATTTCTGGTCCTTTTTTGATTGTTATATTTTCTAGTTTGAGTATTGGAGTATCCATGTCTTCCCTGTCGTATATATTATATCTTCTTTATATAATGTTTGTTTTATTTGTTTTATATTGTTTGTGTGTATGTTTGAGTTTAGTTTATATCCGTATCTAAGATTTTCTCTATATATTACTATTAGATTTTGCTTATTTTTAACTATTGGTAATATCGTTTTCACCTGGTAGTAGTACGCTAGGTCTCTTATTTTAGCGTCTCCTGTTATCTTGGTTATGTTGTTTTGTTTTAGGTATTGAATTGTTTGTTGTTCGTAGTTGTGGTATGGTAAGTCGTAAGCTATTGGATCGTGGCCTGTTAGGAGTAGCTGTATGTATAGTATTCCTGCTATGGCTACTGCTACCGCCTTGGGGTTTAGGGTTCTTGTGTTTGAGTATAGGTAGAGTAGGGCTAGTCCTGGTATGAGTAGGTTTCCCACTCTTCCGATTGGTGATTGGCCTAGTGGTGTTCCTGCTAGTGCTAGGTATGCTGTTATTCCTGCTAGCGTGTAGGAGTATGCGTATGGTAGTGGGTTCTGTTTTTGCCATGGTTTGTGGCGTAGGTTTGCGTGTGCCCTCGCGATTAGCGGCGCTAATAGGGCTGCTGGTGTTAGGTAGAGTGCTAGTGTGGGGCCTTGTTCTTGTATTCCTGGGGATAGTCCTTTGTAGGCGGTTATTGCTAGTATCGTGTAGAGTGTTATTGTGGGGAGCCATGTGCTCTTGAACCCTGGTTTTTCTCCGATGAGTGTTGTTGCTAGTGGTGCCAGTGTTATGAGTGCCATGATGTAGAGTGTGAGTTGTATTGGGTCTATGAGTTTGAATATGGTTCTCCAGTTGCTTGGGGGTGCTAGTGTTAGCCATGCTATCGTGGCTATTGCTAGAATGACTGCAGGTTTCCACGAGGTCTTCTCTATTTTTGTTCCTGTGCTGGTTTGGAGTAGCCATGCCATTATCGGTGTGATGGCTAGTATTGTTGTGGCTATTGTGCTTGTCAGGTGGTGGGTTATGGCTAGTCCTAGGCTTAGGGGGATTAGTAGGGGGGCTTGGTTGTTTGTCGCTGCGAGTAGTGTTGTGTAGAGGAGTGGTCTTGCTATTGTTTCCTTTACTAGTCCTAGGCCTATCCCTATCATGCTTGGCGCGCTGGCCACTATTAGGGCGGCGGTCCATGCTTGTTTTTTGTTTAGTTTCTGGGCTAGCGCGTAGAGGGGGATTGTTGCTAGGCCGTCGAGGGCTGGTCCTATTAGGTGGGTTGCTTGGAGTGTTTCCCGGCCTGTTACTAGTGTTATTGTGTATGGTGTGATTATGCTTCCTGGCCAGTAGTTGTTGTATCCGTCGTAGACTGGGTCTGATAGTAGGTGTCTTGTTGGGTCTTCTCGGAGCTTGTTTATGTCGTAGTGTATGTACCAGCTGTCGCAGTCGTAGGGCATCTGGGTTATGTATAGGGGTGTGAGGCGGAGGCTTAGTGCTATTGTGATGGTTATGAGGGCCATTATGCTAGTCCTTGATCTCAGAGGTCGCGATTGCAACTGTGTAGAGCACCGCTACGATTCCTAGGTGTAGGGCTTGGAAGAGAGGGGATGGGTCTGGCTTGAGCGGGTAGCCCAGTAGGGTGGGCGAGGGGAGTAACCTGGTAGCCAGTAGGCCTACAAATCCCCCCGCGAGGATGAAGGGGAGGGTTACATTTACGAGTGCTTGTTTGAGTCTCCTGGGAGGGACCCCCTCTACGTATAGCGTTGCTAGAGGGTCCCTCCTCAGGCCCACAAGCACCCATCCAAGGACGACTGTGAGGCTCAGGAGGAGGAAGTCGCTCACAAGCCCCGAGGCGAATACATATTCGGAGGGGATCCCCAGCCTCTCGATATAATATGATTGCAGTTTCTCGGGGTTTGTAACTTTCAGCAACCCCTTGCTTAGTAGTACGATAGCCTGTTGTAGGAGTACTTTCTCTCCAAGGGGTAGTTGTTCTACTTGTAGTGCCTGCGCGAGCTCATCTGTGTTTAGATGGGCTGGGTCGTAGATTATCCTGATCACAGTATAGCCTCTGGTCCCCCTCAGTGCTTGGGCTACTGGCAGGGATGTTATTACCTCGTAGGTATATGGTGGTGGTCCCCTAACTATACCCTCCACCTTGTATACTGCTTGGCTTTTCGAGAACACCGCGTCTACAACCACTGTATCTCCTGGCTCTAGGTTTAACTGGCCTGCTAGTCTCTCTCCGACCAATATGCTAGTGTAATCTGTCGCGTTGGGTATTTCCCCCTCTGTTACCTCTAGGCCTAGCCACCTAAATGCCTCTTCTGATAGTCCTCTTATTATCACTAGAGTGTTGTTTAGAAGTGCTGGTGTAGTCGTCTCTCCCCATGCCGCTATTACTCCGGTGACTCGGGTTACATTGCCTAGTATACTTGATGGTAAAAGGCCTGTTACGGGAGTCGAGGCGATCCCGCTATACACGCTTAATATTGCTGTTCCTTTGGGGTTCGGTGGTTCTTCCCGTAGGAAGTTTATTGTTGATGTAAGGGTCTCTCCTATGTAGGCGGATGCCATAGAGTATACAGTGATGCCGATTGTGAGCAAGGCGAGTAGCCTCCACCCGACTATCTTAAGTGCAATCGACTCTATTTCGAATGCCAATTGTTGCCCCATAGAGGAACGTTATTAGCCCGGCTAGAAGTGCTGGTGCTAGGCCCTGCCATACCATGCTTAGAATCTCCACTGGACCTCTTGGGATATAGAGGTTGGTGAATGTTGCTACGATGTCGTTTAGCAGGTCTGTGATTATTTGCCCCCAAGCGTATCCTACGAATACGGCGAGAGCGTAGTATATTGATAGGGTTGCGGGTAGGAGGTTCCTATCGACTCCCTCCTGGTGGAGTGTTTCCCATTCGGGGGCTAGGTCCATGTAAGCCTTTATTGAGGCTACGAAGGACCCTAGTCCGAGGACTATCATTGAGGCTAGGCTCCACTTGGCCAGGAGCTCCCGTACTTGCTTGGAGAAGGCTTGCGTGTAGGCCTCGAAGCCCTTCTCCTCTATCGTTAATAGAGTTTGATTGCATTCTGGAATGGTGCTCTGGGTGATCAAACCCAGATCTAATGGGCTGTGTGTATAGTGTTTGTTAGTTATAGTTAGATTGTAATTTTTCCCAGCTATTTGAACCATTATTACTTGGCCTCGATCTATTCCTGTCTCTTCGGAGAGACGTACTCCTATGCTTGTGTTTCTAATTGGTTTGGGAAGCCCCTTCAGACTTATATTCTCTGGAACTATAGTTAAAGTAGTTTTAAATGTTATATTTTTAGTTATTATCATTATTGTACATTGCCCTATGCATCGCCCTACACAGTCTTTTTTGACTACGAGCTTCTCTTTTTTCGGTACTAGTTTCTCTGCTAACCTAGTGGAAGACTCCATGATGGCTGCCGACTGAATTATTGTTGTTATAACTATGCTTACAACCGCTAGTCCTAGTGCGAGAATTGTTACAGGCTTCTTTCGAACTATTATTCGAAAGCTCCAGGCTATCAAGCAGGTATCTCGTCCCCTAATACCTCCTCAAGCATCTCCTCGACTTTAGCCCCGTCAAGCTTTGCGTATCTCTCAATACTCCCTACATCATACCAAAATCCATCGTGAATGTAACTTCTAACGTTGTAGCCTTTCTCTATCATCCATGGTATTAAATGGCTCATTATATCAAAACTCTTACCGAGGACCTCCTCTATCCGGTTAAGCACTTGTGTCTCTAATACGAGGACTCCTATTGTTACTTTTATCGGATACCACGGCTTCTCGACTAACTTGATTACTCTCCCATCTTCGTCTACCTCTGCTACGCCGACTGGCAGCTGATATTTTCTTGCTAGCGCTAGCGTCACGTCGGCTTTGGTATTCCAGTGGTTAACTAAGAGTTTTTTGATATCTATATTTGCTATTATATCGCCATACCATACTAGTATCGTCCTCTTGTTGAGAAGACCTCTCTTATAAGCATTTATCAAAGCTCCACCTGTATTACTATACTTCTCAGAGTCTTCACTATAGTCTATATTCACGTTCCATCTTTCTCCTCTTCCAAAATAGTTTTTAATCTGTTGTCCGCGGTATCCTATTAGAAAGACATATTCTCTTATTCCGTTCCTTGACAACCAGTAGAGTATATGTTCTAGTAGGGGTTTTTCCTTAGAACCTATAGGTACCATGGGCTTTGCTATCAATTCCGTATAGGGTCTGAACCGCGTTCCCTTACCACCAGCTAATACTACTGCTTTTACCTCATACACGTTCAAACGATATCCCTCAATGGAGCGAAGTATAGCTCTACCACCATCATGTTACGTCCGAGGTACAAGATATAGCTGAACTTCTCCCTAGCCCATTTTAAGAGCCGGGAGAACCCCATAAATGTAAAGCTAGAAAGCTTAGAGAGTGCCCTCTGTAATCCGAGTATAATCACCTTCCCCTTAAGGGTATGTAGCTCTATCTTTGCTATAAGCCTTGCTAGTAGGCCTTTGATAGTTTTTCCACGATACTCAATTATATTGGTAAGAATTGCTGCTCTAATTAGGGCTCTCTCCAATGGATCTAGAATATTCCAATAGATCCCGAGTCTTTTAGCCCTTTTTATATAGTATATAAGTTTCTCGCGAGTGACTACCTTGGGCTCCAATAAGTGTAAGGCGATTGCTTTAATGGAACTTTCATCTACGGAGCCCAAGGCTGGCCTCTCACCCTATTGATCGCATCTACTATGACAAAAGCCGATTTTATAAATTTTGTCTCTTCTTACACTATTTTATTAATAATTATTTAAGATATTATAATTTTGATTTATATAATTAGTATTTAATTACGTTCATTGCGACTGGTATTAGATACAGTAAAGCAAATATAAACCGTATGAACCCGGAGGACAACCAGGTGCCAATGAAATGGCCTCAGACAAAGTCGCCGGAGCTCTTCTTCTAGTGATTTCAATAATTATAATAATTGTTTATGGCTGGTTAGTGTTCTTAACAGACTATGCCATGCTGCTGCTGAAGATAACAGGATTTATAGCGGTTACAGGAATATTCGGTATACTCGCCTGGATAGGGTATACCCTAGCAACAACGCCTCCGCCTAAGCCGATCGAAGAGATAGAAAAAGAGATAGAAGAAGAATTAAAAAAACTAGAAGAAGAAATTGATGAGAGTAATGATAAAGACAATCAATCTGAATAATATTATAAATAATATCATATCGTATAATCCGGAGAAATATATTTTACTTTACTGTTCAAGGTTTTATACAACAAACCCGCGATTAAAGCAATAGCTAGCAATACGAGACCAAGATATAGTTCGTTAAAATAGGATCTAATTGGTTCGTTACCTCGTGCAGGTATGTTTATTGTTGTTAATGCTTTTCTTAGTAATTCCGCTTTGTCTAGATAGTCTTGCTGTGTGACTGTAGAGAAGAGGCTTATCTTGACGTATAGGTTTCCTCTCTCTGTTGGGTATTTGACAATCGTATAGGCTAGTAGTTGTGTTAGTAGTCCTTTTTTGGCTAGTATATAGGTTATGGTCATGTTTTCATAGGATTCTGTCCAGCGCTTTGTTATCTTGTAGTTTTGAGCGAGAAGACATGAATCCCAAGAATGAAACCTTGCTGGAGTTTCACCTATTTCTATCCATCCCTGTAGTGTCTTGTTCTCTACCGTGACCGATGCCCTGTATACTGCTAGTGCCCCTAGTGCTTCTCCGAGTAGTGGTGATGGCAGCGTTGTCCTGGCCTTCGTGGTCGTCTGGTTGTATAGTATTAGTGCTGGGTTCTGTATCAGTTCTTCCGGCGTTGGCAGGTTTTGCATCTGGCTTGTTGCTATGGTAGTTGGCGTGTTGATTGTGCCTGCTAGTACTATTAGTGTTATTAGTGCCGCCTTTACTATGTCTCCTCCCCTGATCTTGGCTGGCGCTTGTTTCACTGGTCTGGGTGGCTGGCTGGGTCTTGGTAGCCTTAGGGTTATCATCAGTGCTACTATCGTGGCTATACCCGTGTATATGAGTGATGGGGTTTGGTGAAAGAACTCCAGGGCGGTCTTGTAGTCATAGGTCTTCGCTATGTAGACTACGAGCGCCACCCTCAGGATGTTCCCGGTGAACACGATCGCCACGGCTAGGGCTAGGGATAATGCTATCGCCTTAGCCTTCCTCCTCCACGTGGAGTTGGAGGTTAGGGCTAGGTAGAATATGATAGGGGCTAGGGATAGAGCCGATAGTAGGCTCACCACGCCGCTACACTCCGGCGCTATCTGGAACAGCCTCGTCACGCCACTAGAATCCACGAATCTTAGGCTTGTGAACCCATAGGACTCAGTCAGCTGGGCCCCGGTTAGCATTGAGGCTGCCTTTGCCACTGGGTCAGTCAGCTCTGCTGATAGCGTGTCTAGTATGCCTCGGGGTAGGGGGACTAGTAGTAGGAGGAGTATCCATATTGCTAGGGGTGTCACTAGCCTGTCGAAGTCCCCGTAGACGAGGAATAGCATCGAGGCCAGGAGGGTTATTATAGAGAGTAGCTCTAGCTCCAGGGAGTAATCTATTATTATGGTCGAGAGTTTATGCAGCGAGAACGCGATGAGCAGGCCTCCCCCAGCAGCCACTATCCTGCCAATATCCAGCTCCTGTAGCGTCGCGTGCTTGTTGATTATCTCGGCTATGATTATGGCCGTGGAGGGCACTAGTATCATGAGGTAGCTGTAGTCTGGGATCTGCATGGTCTCTATATAGGCTAACACTGCATCTCGGTAAACCGTTGACAACAGCACCGTGAACCCGGCGACTATCGCTGTATCCAGCAGTGGCCTCCTCATTACACTTACCACACGATTCCCGTAAATGAATCGGTTCAATTTATAAAAGCTAATGTAAGTGATATGGAGAAGGGGTATAGATCGGGTGCACTCGCAAGATGGAGAGCGAAGTAAAGGAATACTCTAGCACGCTCAGGGAGATCGTGGACACGGTGTCTAAGGCTGTTATAGGGAAGAAGGAAGAGATAGAGCTAATGGTCGCCACTATAGCAGCCGGGGGGCACATACTCCTAGAGGGACCCCCAGGGTCGGGGAAGACCTATACCAGTAAGGCGATCGCCAGGGCCTTCGGCGGATCCTACGCCAGGGTGCAGGGCAACCCCGACGTCCTGCCATCCGATATCACAGGTTTCTACGTCTACTCTGTAGCGGGAAAGAGAAGATTCGTCAAGGGACCTGTGTTCACTAATATACTCCAGGTGGATGATATCAACAGGATACCTCCCAGGTCCCAGTCCGCACTACTCCAGGCTATGGCGGAATATAGTGTTAGCGTGGAGGGAGAGACCTTCAACATAGATAAGCCGTTCCACGTGATCGGGACCTTCATACCGGAGGAGATAGAAGCCGGAGTCTACCGGCTAGCCCTCGGAGTCATAGACCGGTTCTGGATATCAATCCCCACAGAATACCTGGTAGCCGACAACGAGGTGTTGCTCGCGAGTAGATCCGACAAGCTGTACTTGACGAACCCCGAGGAGGTAAACACCATAATGACCCCAGGCGACCTCTCCCAGCTACAGGAGAACCTGGGCTCAATGATATATGTTGACGAAAAGATCTCCCAGTACATTGTTGATATTATTTCGAACCTGAGATCCCACAGCGACGTTTTCATGGGGCCAAGCCATCGAGGCACGATATCCCTTTACAGGGTAGCCGAGGCCCTAGCCCTCCTACAGGGCCGAGACTACGTCATACCGGATGACGTGAAGAGGCTCGCCCCCTATGTCCTGAGCCACAGGATAAACCTCAAGCCCACCTCCTCCAAGAAGCCAGTCGACGTAGTCAATGAGGTACTAGACACCGTGCCAGTGCCTAAATGGTGAGCACTAGCTTGCAGGACAGAGAGAGAATGCTGATAGTCATAACCGCGTTGTTCCCAGTACTAATCCTACTATATATTATCCAGGGCCACCTACTAGCCCAGACCCTCATACTATTCGTGATAGCCGGCACCATCCTGAACCTATCGTTCCTAAGCGAGACCCTCTGGAACAACCTGATATGGATTATCACGCTAGCAGCAGCCATATACAAGGGCCTATCCCTCCTAGTCTCCCAGACCGCAGCATTGGCCACCGGGTATGCAATACTCCTCATAACAGCAAGCGTGTATGCCGGGAGGTTTCGCGGCTATGAGGACTGGGACTACATGATCCCCCTATTCATGGCGTTGGTGGGCGTGACTGGAAGCGTATTGGCCCCCGGCATGACGCTGTGGATAATAGTCTCGCCCGTCATCGAGTTAATGCTCGTGTCAGGCGTGTCTAGTCATAGGCAGGAGTCCATAGGCATCGCCCTAGTCTACGGGATAGTCTACGTGCTGGCCTTCACCCTACCACCAATGGCGCTAATCTACACCATGGCCTCACTCTTCATAAGGGCGCACAGCGAGAGGCTGAGGAGCTACAGGACCCTGCCCTTAGACACCGCCTTGAGACTGGCAGTGGGGGTGACAGTATAGCATGGATGCCCGCTTCATAGCCCTGGGAGTAAGCCTGTTGATGGTCTCGGTCGGGTTCACAATCTACGGAGTAATCAGTGGCCTAGACATGTTGACGGGCGTGGCCCTCTCAACAGCCGTTCTGGGAGGCACGCTGGCAGTAATAGGAGTGACCTATAGGGATCCATTCACTGAGGCCGTTAGGGTGTACTCTGACGTGCTTTCGAGCCCTCTGGTCAAGATTGTTGAAGACCTAGGACTACTGAGTAAAGGTATAGTGCAGTCCTGCGTCGACGAGGGGCGAGTCTACGTGTTGCTAGCCGAGAAGCCTGTCAGGCCCTGTAGGGGGCTAGCGCCTGGCCTGGGCTTCAACGGTGAATCAGTATATCTCTCGTTCCTGCTCCAGTATCCGAGCTACGAGGGCCTGGAGCTGGATGAGTTGCTTATGAACCAGGGCCTGGCCCAGCTGGCCGAGGTCAAGAGGGGAGGCGGGAGTATTCTAGTAGAGTTAAGGGGGTTGAGGCGGGAACTGCTCAGGGAGGAGTGGAGGCCTATAAACCCCTACAGGCTCCTCGTGCCGGCTTATGCTAGCGCCCTATACGATAGGAACTACGTTGTCTCTAGGGAGGACTGGTCGGAGGATCATTATAGGGCTGAGCTTAGGGTGCTGGAGGGTGCAGGGGCTAGCTAGGGACATCATAGTCTACTCGGTCATCCATACCGTCGCACTGCTCTCGCTGGCGCTGCTTGGAGAGGAGGGTATCGATGTCTACGTCTCAGTATCTATACTAACCTACTTCATAGCGACTTCCATATTGCCCAGCATACGTAGGTACGCAGACCTAAGAGTCACCGACACGATTCTAATCATCGTGTTCGCCATCGTCATAATAGTTAAGGTGGCTTCAATACTTGGTATAAATCTGATAGGTGCTGCGGGTTGAGGAGACAACTAAAAACAATAATATTGTTATTAATATTAATAGTTCAATTCGCCTCGATCCATGCGGCCTCGGAGAATACGCAATACCAGGCAGATGGGGTCCCTTTGGCTAAACTCCTCATCGACGAGCTAAACAACCTATACTCCGGAGACTACGAGACTGCTGTCTGGCTGACTGAGGTAGCAATGCAATCGAATCCCGGCGGCGGCTTAGAGTATTTACACAAGAGGACTTGGAGTATTCTAGGAGAGCTAGCTCAAACTCTGCAGGCTATAAAAACGGGAGAGAAAAACCAGACTGATGTTACTCTAAAATTATACAGGCTAAAGCTTGAACTTGAAGAAGTCCTCCCAGATTACACCAACGAGCTCCTCTCATATATACGCGATCCGACTATTCGAATTCAATATAAAAGAATATTTAACCAATATATTCTCGAATTCGACGAGAATCTTGACAGCACTATTCAGTCCGTGTTAACGAACTACCTACATGAGAATATTAGCATGGCGATTGACATTAATGAGACTGTGCTTGCAGGCGAAACAGTACCAGTTTCCATAATTATAATACCATCTATAAGAGTGGATATAATTAGGCTTGCGTTAAGACTAAAAAACGGCATAATACTTAATGCATCTACATACTACGTAAACGATATAATAGGGAAATACACAATCTCTCTAACCATACCTAGTACGAAGCTTGGGGTATATAGTAAATCCGGTGTTGATAAGGCTGAAGTGATTGTATCTGCGAAAGGCTTCTACAAGAATACTTCAATATATATAACCTCAAGTAAATCCTTCCAGATAAAGACCACCAAACCTAGGCTCTTCTTTAAGATTCCAAGCACGATATCAACCGGGGAGAACTTATCTTTAAAGATAATATCGGAAACAGGTGTTCCGCTTAAAGTAGACGTGTTCATAATGTCAACCAATAAGTCTGTACTATTAAATACCACGTTGACGGTACATCCAGGCTCTAATACAGTTACGCTAAATACTTCGAATTTGAGCGAAGGCGCATATACTCTTATATTCAGAATAGAACCATTCGATAGCTACCTTGTTAGAGTCTACTCGAAGGGTTTCGTGGTGACGAGTAGAGCCCTTATAAGCGTGGAGGGCCCCCCTATCATAATCGGGCCGCCCTTCCTCGTCACACTAAATATCAAGATAGACAACTTTGAGCAGGGGAGCATAGTAGTAAAGAGCGATGGCAGGGTGGTAGCGGAGCAATACGTGAACGCCACCGGCCCCGTGAAGATCCAGGTGCCCCTCAACTGGGTCCTCCTCAAGTCAAACAAGACCCTGCTGATAGAGGCCATACCAGCCGACGGCGAGAGGATCGTGCAGACGAGGGTGCAAGTCCCCGTGATAAACATATTCACCATACTACTCTTCTCGATACTAACGTTCTCAATATCAACAGTATCGGCCCAGGGGATTGTAACGTCCCTAGAGGGGTTCACTGTAAGGATCAGGCGGATACAGCGTAGGGGCGGTAGGGAGCCTAGATCGTACCGGGACATCATCAGGGGCCTGATAGCACTGCTATCACAGTACGCTACCCCGCCCAAGGCCAGTGAGACGCTGAGGGAGTACTATAGGAGGATCGTGGATCGACTCTCTAAGAGGCTTGGATCGGGTGTCGAGACGGTATCGAGTCTACTGTGGCGGCTCGTACTGCTCTATGAAGAGCTACTCTACTCGCCTAGGAAGCCCGACTACAGGGCCATACGCAGGGTCTACGATGAACTCGTGAGGAGGTTGAGGCGAGAGGGATGAGGGTATCAATTGTATCCATGATAATCCCGTTGATCGTGGTCCTCTCGCTACTATCGGGACTGCTCTACGCGCCCTCACCCACACCCTACAGCCCCTGGAACGAGGGACCCTCCGGCACCAGCCTCCTCCTATCAAACCTCTCAGCGACACCCACCGGCGATTTAGACGAGAGGCTCTGCAACTCGACCGTAGTCATCGTGTTGAGGGAGAACATGACTAGGCACGATGTCAACTGGACGCAGGGTCTACTCGAATGCGGCTCTAGGATAGTCCTCGGAGACTCGAAGGGCCACAGCCTGGACCTGCTGAACTCCCTGGGGCTACTCGCGAGCTACACAAACGCCACCATCCTGGACGAAGTCGCCAAGTACAGGTATAGGTGGATCCTGGAAACCAGGGTATCACTTAACAGCAGGGAGTACGTGCTGGCCGTGCCGAACGTCACATACACGAGTATATCGCCCGACCCCGACTTCCTAGCGGCCCGTACCTCGCCATACGCCTACGTCGACCTTGACGGCAACGGGTATTATAGTGTGAACGAGCCCATGGGCTCCTACTACGTGGTAATGGGCTACCGTGTAGGAAACGGCACCCTTATACTGGTCCCGTCGACTCTATACTTCACTAACAAGTACATGAACATATCGGATAACCTGGAGTTCCTCCAGGCCATAGCAAACGGCTCTAAGATCTACATCTACACCGGCAGCCTAGGGCTCTCCAGTATGGATAGGGTCAAGGGGGCCCTGTATAAGTGGGCTAGTAGCAGAGGCAGCTATAGCTGGATGATCGCGCTCTTAGCCTCAGCAGCTGTAACGATCCCATGGAGTTATGGCTATATTGACAGGGGCAGGGTTAGGAGGACGGCTTTCCTCATAACCTTCACCCTGGCCTTAATCCCGTATTTCATAGAGGGGGTCCGGGACAACAACATACTCTACCTCGTCCCAGTCATCGTCCCAGCTATAATCTACCCGTTCTGGCCGGTAGCCAGTATAGGCTTGGCGGCGTCTCTCAGCCTCGTGGCCACGGGCATGAACCCCTTCTACATAGCCTTCTACCTGGCGCTCCTACTCGTAGCCTCGTCAATCTACAGGGTGGAGGTTGGGCAGGGCATACTGGGCTCGACGACGATAGCGGTACTCGCGTTGCAGGCGGCCAACCTGCTCCCAGTAATCGTCTACCCCCGGATAGTGCTCGGCATCACAGTGGCGTCGCTAGTCTACCTTGCAATCGCCATAGTCTCCTTCATAACTGTGCTCAGGCCAGTTATCGTCGAGGAGATCCGGGCTCCCAAGGAAGCCTACCTGGGATCCCCTGTATCGATAGAGTTCAAGCTCAAGGCGCCGCACGACTTGAAATACTACCTGGCGGCATCGCCTGTATTCAAGAAGGGCATCCTAGCCGGGGACAAATCCATACACTACAAGTTCACGCCAAGCCACCTCGGGGTGAACAGGATAGTCTTAGACATCTACATATCTGACCTAACTGGCTTCGCCTGGAAGAGCCTAGGCTCCTACACCATAGAGGTTAACGTGCTCCCGCTAACCTCGAAAATGCTGGAGAAGGCAGGCACACTACTGGCCGGGCTCGGGGAAAGCGATCTACTCTCCCAGGTATCCATGGCCATACTGATAAGGATAGAGGAGACGGGGGAGGGCCTCATAGTGGCTAGGGGAGAGGAGCTGGAGAGGGTAGCCGAGGAGGCCGGCAGGATGGGCGGCGGGGGAGGGCTAAGCGGGTTCCTAGCCAGGATGGTCGAGGAGTATATCGAGGCGACGAGGAGGGCCGTGTCGCGTGTAGGCACCTACTTCGGCGCCAGGGAGTACACATACGGGGACTCGATAAAGGATATACACTGGAAGAAGACGCTGAGCAAGCTAAGGCTTGTATCGAAGGAGTATCGGGGCGGCTTCGAGGGCGGGGGAGGAGGCCCGCTCGGGGGAGGCAACCTACTCCTAATAACAGACCTAGAGTGCACCGACAACAGCGAGCTCGATTCGGTGCTCATGAGGACCCTCAACATCCTCGTGAACATCTCCTCCAGGAACCCGGAGACTCCCTTCAACCTACTCATACTCACTAAGAGATACGGGATCATACTAAGGGGGGCATCTATAGCCGTGTTGAACCTCCTCTACAAGACCCTGAGGGAGCAGCCTATCGGCAGCCTCTACAAGTACAAGTCCGTGAACAGGTACCTGTCGGCGAAGGAGATAGAGTTTCTAACCAGCGAGGAGGCGCCCGGCGTGGCTAAGACTATAAGCGAGGTCTTCCTAAGGGATGTGAGGGGTGTACTGGAGGCTTTGGCGAGCAACGACCTGCTACCGCCCCTACGGTTCAGCCTATTCCACTGTAGGGCCTCTGCCTCGTGGGCTTCATTCCTCATACACGCCCTCATAAATTCGGGATACAGGTATACTGGCCGGTTGGAGGGATGAGTATGAACAGGCTAGCAATACTGGCAATCCTCATAATGATGCTGTCCCCAGCAATCAGCCAGCCAGTCCACGCCAGCCTGGACCCGGATGACCCCCTCCTCCAGGAGGCCATAGACCTTCTCTCACGCATCAAAGAGCTGAGCAAGATGGAGGTCAACGTGACTGGACTCGTCCACGAGCTAAACAAGTCTATAACCCTACTACAGGAGGGTAAGAGGGAGGAGGCCCAGCAGATACTAGACGAATTGAACGATAGTGTAAGCCGCTATGAGGACGTCGCGAGGAGCCACTATCTTAGGGTTAGGCTCTACAAGTACTCCATCGTCGGGGGTCTCCTAGCGATACCCGTGTTGTTCTACCTATTGTTCCCGAGGATATACCTTTACCTATGGTTTAGGTGGCGTCGGAGGTGGATTGTGAGTGGATCTCCTAGACGATGAAGTGTTCGCCGTCATAATGGCGCTTATAATCGTTGGAAGCGTCTTCGCCGCCGCGGCGCAATTCCATAGGAGCGAGCCCTTCGACGCCATAGGGCTCCTGAATAGCGACTGCAAGATAGGGGATTACCCCGACTTCGTGTTGACGGGAGAGAACATTACACTGTGCCTCTACCTCTTCAACCACATGGGAGAGCCCGAGGCTTACATGGTCGAGTATAAGTTCGGCACGCCCGACACACTACCCACTAACAAGACCCCTAGCGCCGCGCCCGTCCTGGAGAGGTACTATTTCGTGCTAGACGATAACGAGAGCTTGACCGTCCGCGAAACGCTGCCAATACCGGATAACCCCACTCTAATCGGCGAGAACGCCACTCTGATATTCGAGTTATGGAGGTATGACCCGGCTGGCCATGAATGGGTGTATACTGGGAAGTGGGTGCACCTCCATGTGAGGGTTGAGGGGGTTCCGCTGCCATGAGCACGCTGGAAGAGGTGGCCAAGGGCAAGCGGTACAGGGAGCTGCTGGAGCTCTACAAGTCTATAAAGAGGGGGGAGGTCGAGATCACGGATCCCAGCCCGCCCCAGGACTTCTACGCGTACCTGACTAGGCCGGATTACTCGGGCTGGCTCTGGACCGGGATCTTGCTGACTTCATTGACGATCCTAACCATACCCTTATCCAACTATTCAAGCATCGTACTCTACCTGAGATACATCTTGGGATCCATATTCGTGTTATTCCTCCCAGGCTACTACACGTTAGAGGCATTGTATCCACGGGAGGAGGATCTTTCAAGCCTAGAGCGCCTGGCGCTCAGCATGGGACTCTCCCTGGCACTAGTCCCGCTATTCGGGCTAGTACTAAACTATACTCCATGGGGGATTAGGCTCTGGCCTGTAGTCGAATCCCTATCAATCTACACGGTGATCATCGCATTCATAGCGGCTTATAGGAAGTACCTCATAGTGAGGAAGAGGCTGGCCGGCTAGGGGGATAAGGGACCTAAAGAGTGACGAGTAATGAGCGAGGAAAAGGAGGGGGTAGGAAGAGTAGTCAAAGCCGGTATATGGATCTATGGGCAGACTATAGTCAACAACGTGTTCGGCCTGCTCTACTGGCTCGCCATATCTAGGGTGGCTGGATCGAGGATCCTCGGGCTAACCAGTGCGACAATCGGCTTGGCAACCCTGATAACGAGCTTCATCAACCTGGGAATCCCTCTAGGCATCCAACGCTTCCTGGGAAGGGAATGGGGCAGAAACGACGCCAGGGGTTTGAATAGCTATTACTGGTCTGGCTTCATATTCGTGACACTCGTGACCCTCGCGGTGGCGGCAGCCCTCTACGGTCTCGGGGCCGCTGGATTCGCTACAGCCAACTACACGCCCGTAATGTTCAAGATGACCGCGCTACTCGTGGCACTGTCAGTTAATTTCATGACTAGTTCTTACCTCGCCTCGGTCCTCCGAACCGACATACAATTCCTCGCCGTCCTCGTAGGCAACGTCTTAAAACTAGTGGTCGGGGTTGGACTCGTCCTACTGGGCTATGGATTCATTGGAGCCGTCATAGGCTACTCCACAGCCCTAATCGTTATCCTAGCCATAGGATTATCATATATCATAAAGTCCATCGGGCTCCCCCGTTCCATAAAATACTCACTCGTCAAGGAGATCGTCAAAGCCGGCACGGCTTCCTGGATCCCGAACCTTATTATGATGGCCGGCCAGTGGCTTGGAGTCATAGCGGTCTTCGGATCGGCTGGCGCTGTATCGACCGGCTATTACTACATCGCGTTTACCCTCGGAAATCTAATCCTCATGATTGGGTTTAGTGTTATTGGTTTGCTCTTGCCGTATCTCTCCTCTCTTAGGGATGGTAGGAAGAGGACTGCGTGGAGGGCTTTCCGGCTCTCGTTGATCGCGACGTCGCCCCTCCTGTTCGTACTCCTCCTATACCCGGGTGTCCCGTTGAGCCTCTTGGGGAGGGAGTATGTTGCCGCCTCGGACTCGCTTAGACTCATACTCCTGGCTGGACCTGCCATGATGTTGTACGCTGTTGTGAATAATCTCGTCTACGCGTATGGGATGTATGGTAGGGTCTTGAAGCTGGGGCTATCCCAGAACATCCCGAGGCTCATCCTCTACCTCCTCCTCGTCCCATTGTATGGCGAGCTGGGGGCTGCAGCGTCCTTCACGCTTGGAGCCTTCGTCTCGCTCCCGGTAGTCCACTATATTGCTAGGAGGGTCGGCTTCATGATAAACTATCGGGATGTCGTCTTGAACCTGGCCCTGCCCGGGGCGCTGGCTCTCGTGGCGTATGTGCTCCACCTGGGCTGGGTTGCGGGGTCTCTAGTCGTGCTCCTATCGTATATCGCATATGCTAGGCTCGGCCTCATCTCCCGGGAGGAGGTGAAGATGCTCGCCTACACCTTCATCCCACGCGAGAAACTGGACCCCGTCTATAGGAGGTTTAAGGAGCTGATAGACCTGCTCCTCCCTCCATCCTAGGATCGAGGCGAAGCTATCCCTGGTTTATCTTGTCGAGTATGAACTCGTAGAGCCTCCTAGCGGTCCGGTCCACGTCCTCTCTCGTGGTGTCTAGTGTGAGGTCCGGGTTTTCCGGCGGCTCGTAGGGGTCGCTTATGCCGGTGAAGTGTTTTATCTCGCCTCGTAGCGCTTTCTTGTATAGCCCCTTTGGGTCCCTCTTGATGCATTCTTCTAGGGTTGCGTGGACGTAGACTTCGTAGAAGGGCGTTTCCTCGGAGACTATCTCTCTTATCTCCCTCCTTACCTCGCGGTAGGGTGATACGAAGCTGCACAGCACTATCACGCCGTTCCTCGCTAGTAGCCTGGCGATCCAGGCGACCCGGTGGAGGTGCCTCCTCCTCTCCTCCCTCGTGTATCCTGCGTCGGGGTTTATCGTCTTCCTGACCCAGTCCCCGTCTAGCACTTCGACCCGGTAGCCCTCGCCTCTCAGCATCTCGGCTACCCTTCCTGCTATGGTGGTCTTCCCGCTACCCGGTAGCCCTGTTAGCCAGACCACGATCCCCTTGTCAATGCACCTAGTCTGCCTCACGACTCTACACCACTCGCTTTATAGCCCCTTCCCGGGACGGTTTTTGCAGTCATCTGGTATAGAGGCTGGCTCGCTTAATTAAATTTAATTAACTATGGCTTCCAACGGTATCCCCCAGGGTGTAGCATGGAGTTGCCCAAGAAGACAGGGTACACGACCGTGTCAATACCCGTCACGCTATACGAGAGGATACGCAAGCTGATAGAGGATACCGGGTTCACGAGCGTCTCCCAGTTCGTCACATACATCCTGAGGGAGGTCATAGCCGAGATGGAGGAGGAGAAGCTGAGGAGCGAGGCCGTGACCGAGGAGGAGAAGAAGGCGATCATAGAGAGGCTCAAGAAGCTGGGATACATCTAGGGGTGCATGAGATGGTTTCCAGGCCGCATGGAGGCAGGCTAGTGGATAGGACCGTGTCGGGCAGGCGTAGGGAGAGGCTCCTGGAGGAGGCCGGGGAGCTGGCGAGGATAGACCTTTCAGCCAGCCTGGCGGCTGACGCAGCCAACATAGCGCACGGCGTCTACAGCCCCCTGGAGGGCTTCATGGTGCAGGAGGACTACATCAATGTCGTATCCCAGATGAGGCTCTCCAACGACCTGCCATGGACCATCCCGATAATCCTAGACGCCGATCCAGACGCCCTAAAGGGCGTTGTGGAGGGGGATGACGTGGCCCTATCCTATAATGGAAGAGTCATAGCGTTGATGAGGGTCGAGGAGATCTACGGGTGGGACAAGGAGGAGTACGTCCAGAGCATCTACAAGACCAGGGACCCCGCCCACCCCGGGGTCCGGAAGACGATGGCGAGGAAGGAGTTGCTGGTCGGAGGCCCCATCGACCTCCTCTCGGACCCCCCGGAGCCCTTCGAGCACACGAGGCTGTGGCCTAAGGAGACCCGTGTGCTCTTCAACGCGAAGGGTTGGAAGACGATAGCGGCGTTCCAGACTAGGAACGTGCCCCACACCGGGCATGAGTACGTGCAGAAGGCGGCGTTGACGTTCACGGATGGGCTCTTCATCAACCCGTTGGTTGGCTGGAAGAAGCCCGGGGATTATAGGGATGAGGTTATAGTGGAGGCCTACAAGGCCCTCATAAAACACTACTATCCAAGGGATGTGGTGGTGTTGAGTGTCTTGAGGATGGAGATGAGGTACGCCGGGCCCAGGGAGGCCGTCCACCACGCCATTGTCAGGAAGAACTTCGGCGCGACCCACTTCATAGTCGGGAGGGACCATGCGGGGGTGGGAGACTACTACGGGCCATACGAGGCCTGGGACATATTCAGGGAGTTCCCAGACCTAGGCATAACCCCGTTATTCGTCAGGGAAGCCTTCTACTGCCGGAAGTGCGGGCAGATGGTCAACGAGAAGATATGCCCGCACCCGGAGGAGTACCGGGTGAGGATAAGCGGGACAAGGCTCAGGAAGATGATAATGGAGGGTGTGAGGCCCCCGGAGTACATGATGCGGCCCGAGGTGGCGGAGGTCATACTACGCCACCCGAATCCATTCATAACCGAGGACAGCCCTGGAGGGACCCCCTAGGAGGCGCTGGAGGATGCCTAGGAGGCTCTTCATACTCGGGCTCGACTCCCTCCCGCCGAGGGTACTCTACGAGGGGATGGACGGCGGCGGATTCCAATACCTGAGGAGCCTAGTCGGGGACAGTCAGAGGTGGCTCATGAGGACCAGCCACCCCCCGATAACCGTGCCGGCGTGGATGGTCATGTTCACGGGCAAGACGCCGGGAGAGCTTGGCGTGTACGGGTTTAGGCATAGGAAGCCCGGCGAGTTCAACTACTACATTGTGAACAGCAGGTACATCAAGTACCCTACTCTATGGGAGGAGGCCAGCAGGAGGGGGCTGCGAGCCGGCGTGTATGGTGTACCCCCTACATACCCGCCTAAACCCCTCAACGGGTTCATGGTGACGGACTTCACCACGCCGGGCCCGGATAAGCCCTACACGTTCCCGCCATGGCTCAGGCGGGAGCTGGAATCGATTACGGGCCCCACGGTATTCGACGTCACCTATAGGAGCCACGACAAGTCAAGGGTCGCGAGAGACCTAGAGCGCATGCTTGAGAACCACTTGAGGCAGGCGGAGTACCTTGCTACCAGGAAGAAGTGGGACCTCTTCACGTACGTTGAGATAACGGTTGACAGGGCGCACCACGCCTTCTGGAAGTACTTCGACGAGAGCCATCCAAGGTATGAGGCCCACGAGGAGTACAGCAGGGTCATACCGGGCATCTACAGGAGGATAGACGAGTGGTTCGAGAAGCTGCACAAGAGGCTGCCGAGGGATACCATAGTGGTTGTCGTGAGCGACCACGGCATAAAGGCGATGAAGGGTGCCTTCACCATAAACCAGTGGCTGGTAGAGGAGGGATACCTCAGCCTCAAGCCCGAGTACAGGAGTGTAGAGGCTGGGAGCGACCTCAGGGAGGAGATGATAGACTGGAGCCGTACAATAGCGTGGGCCTGGGGAGGCTACTACTCCAGGGTCTTCATAAACCTGAAGGGCAGGGAGAAGAACGGTATAGTCGAGGAGAAGTACCTTGACGAGACCGTCAAGCAGTTGAAGAAGGATATAATGGCTATAAGGGGCCCCAGCGGGGAGCAGTGGAGCAACGCCGCCTATAGGCCGGGCGAGCTCTTCCCAGAGGTCCGGGGGGACGCGCCCGACCTGATGGTGTATCTCGATGACTTGTGGTGGAGGCCCGCCGGCACGATAGGGTGGCCGAGCAACTACCTCCCGGAGAACGATAGGGGGCCCGATGACGCGGTTCACGACTGGCTCGGAGTATACGCGGTGTACGATCCCGAGGGGACCCTTTCGCCAGGCGATATGGGGGAGATACCCATACACCAGGTGAGGAGGCACCTGCAAACGCTTTTATTCCAATGACGAGCAGGTTATTGAAGGTAGACTGCCTGGAGAGGATGGTTGTTATGGCCGAGGAGAAGGTTACGGTGGAGATAAGGAAGGAGGTCTACGAGAAGGCTAGGAAGTTCATAGAGGAGCAGGGCGGCTTCAACTCTGTCGAGGAGCTAATCGAGTTCCTAATAGAGGAGGTCACTAGCGAGGGAGAGGGCGAGGCGGGGCTGAGCCCCGAGGACGAGGAGAAGGTCAAGGAGCGCCTCCGCTCCCTGGGCTATCTCTAGATGTCGAGCCCGAAGTCCCTGATGACCCCTGCTAGCCTTGATATGTGCTCATAGAGCTCCACCCCACGCCTGGTTATCTTGACGAGCCTCCTACTATCCTCCTCGTACACCTCCACTATACCCTTATCCACTAGGTCCTCCAGCAGGCTGCTCAGCCTATCATAGGCCAGGCCCGTGGCGGTGGCGATCCTGGTGGCGTAGTCCTCGCCGCCATTGGCCAGGAGGTGCCCCAGTATATCGTGTATTATGAGGAGCCTAGACCTCCTCCTGCGCATGGCCGGTTGCACCCTTGAGATACAGGGCTAGCAGTGACGCGGCGAAGGCCGCCCTCATGGACTCCACGAGCACGAGCGACGTGTACACCAGGTTTAGGCCTGGGTTGAAGACTGTGGAGGCGATTACCAGGCCCCTGGCTAGGAATGTTGAGGCGACGAGCGACACCAATATCCTAGAGGGCCCCGAGGCCTGGGCCCCGGCCCTAAACCCTAGTATCCCAGCGGCCACGTCTGGAACAGCTATTAAGGCCTTGTAGGCTGTCGCCAGTATAGCCCAGGCCCCCTCGACCCTGCTGTTCTTGGCTGGTTGGTGGCCTAGGGGGTAGAAGCCTAGGGCCGCTGCCGTGCCCGATGCCACGTAGAGGGAGGTTGAGAGGGCTGGCCTGTCTACTAGTGTGCTTACCGCCATTAGGTACTGGGATAGGGCTAGTAGGGAGAAGGCTAGCGTCGCCTCTTCCAGGCGGGGTGACTTGAGGAGCCTGGCTATGTTGTATATTGTTACTGCTATGGCCGTGAATCCCGTGGCGCCTGCCAGCTCTAGCGTGAAGAGCGCTATCGAGAGGGTGGTCGCGGCTATTATGGCTCCGTCACCATCCATCTACAGGGTTCCCGTCCCGGGAGGGTCCCTCTCCCCGCGGGTTGAGGCTTAAAGAGTGGGACTCACCATTAGTGAGTCTGCCTTATATATTATTAATCCTCGCTTGTATCTCTTGAGGCGATGCAGTGTGGAAGGCATAACCCGTAAAATAATAATCACTACGGTTGTTTTAGTCCTGTCGCTTGGAGCAGTCGCCGCGGCGCTATCCGTGTACGCCCATGGAGAGGACGAGGACGCGGGCACATGGGCCGGGCGCCAAGCCGGGTACAGGGGTGGAATGCACGGTCCAATGATGGGCGCCATGGGAGCAGGCTACGGCCGAGGCTATGAGGGCTACGAACACTGTCCCGGGGCCGAGGAGATGGAGGAGCACATGGGGCCAGGCGGCTACTGGCATGATGGGATGCGCAACCTAACAGAGCTCTCCGGGAGCATAGTCGACGTAGACGTCGGGACTGGCATCATAAGGATGACTGACGGGTCGGGGGCGACCTACGAGGTAGTAGTGCTCCCCAGGTACGTCGACGCCAGTAATGGATACCTGGTAAGCGGGTTCTGGCTGGTGGAGAAACTGGCTGAGACCCTTGCAGACGGCGAGAACCCGGCTATAACGGTGGAGACCCCCGCCGGCCCTGCTTATAACGGCAGGGCCGTGGCTGTGTCGATACACGCGCTTGGCCTGGACCTGGTAAGCCAGATGTACTACATGCATCCATAAGAGGGTCCCTGGCGGCTGGATAAGGCCTGGGGTGCCGGGAGGGCTTGAAGCCGAGACACTATTTTTTGCTGTCGGTTACCCTGATAATAGTTGCTTCGACCCTAGCCTACATAGCCTACCCCTTCCAGGCCGATGAGCTCCTCTGTATAGAGGACAGGGCCGGTCTGGGGGAGGCTCCCGGGTTCGTTTCTGGAGTCGCTGGTGTCGCGGCGGTCGAGGGGTACGTTGAGCTGAGGGGCGTGGTTGTCGGCCACGGGTTCGTGGAGGAGGATGGCTTCAGGATCCCCGTCCTGGTTGTTAGGACCCCTGATGGCAGTGTCTATAACGTGGTCATGGGCGGGCACCTGCGGGGCTATCTGGAGAGGCATAGCGGAGACACAGAGATATACACTCACCCCATGTATATGGCGAATCACCAGGTGGTGGTCAGGGGGTACAAGGTCTCGGTTAACAATACGATCGTGGCGACCGCCATACAAATGGAGTGCCCTGGGGGCATGCATGGCGCTCCCATGGGGGAGTGGGGCCACACAGGGCATGGGTGTATGGGTCATGGATGGAAATATGGGGGGAGGGGTTGAGGGGTCCCTCCCTCTACTTCTTGGGGAAGAACTCCTCCTCGAAGAACTCGTGCTCTCCCTTCTCTCCCTGCTCCCTCCTCTCCTTCTCTATCCGCCTCAGCTGGACCCTCCTTATCTTCCCGCTTATGGTCTTCGGTAGCTGGTCTACGAACTCTATTATCCTGGGCCTCTTGTAGGGCGCCATGTTCTTACGGGCGAATTCGAAGACGTCTCTAGCCAGCTCTGGGCTCGGCTTGTAGCCTGGCTTGAGCACGATGAAGGCCTTTGGCACGGTCCATTTTATGGGGTGTGGGCTCGGCACGACCGCCACCTCTGCGACCGCCGGGTGCTTTATGAGCTCGCTCTCGACCTCGAAGGGGCTGATCCTGTAGTCGCTGCTCTTGAAGACGTCGTCGGCCCTGCCCACGAAGTATAGGTAGCCGTCCCGGTCCATCATGGCGACGTCGCCGGTCCAGTAGAGTCCCTGCCTGAAGACGCTCCTGTTCTTCTCGGGGTCGTCGTATCCCTTCATCAACCCCAGGGGCCTCTCCGGCTCTATCCTAATGGCTATCTGCCCGTCCTCGCCGACCGGCACGGGGTTGCCCTCGGGGTCAACCAGTACTATGTCGTAGCCTGGGGCCGGCTTGCCCATGGAGCCCGGCTTGACCTCTAGGCCCGGGAAGTAGCCTATCTGTAGAGTCGTCTCGGTCTGACCATAGCCCTCCCTTATAGTCACCCCGGTCTTCTCCTTCACCGTCTCTATGACCTTGGGGTTGAGGGGCTCCCCGGCGCTGACGGCCTCGCGTAGATTGTCCCAGTTGTAGCGTTCCAGTTCCTCTAGTATGAACATCCTCCACACCGTTGGGGGCGCGCAGAGGGTGTTCACCCCATACTCTGTTATGAACTCCAGGACCTTGGGCGGGTTGAAGCCGCTGTAGGCGTAGACCATGCTCGTGGCCTCGGCGTTGAAGGCTGAGAAGAAGGTGGACCAGGCCCACTTGGCCCATCCGGGGCTGGATATGTTGTAGTGCCTGTCCCCGGGCTTGTCGCCTATCCAGTAGACTGTTGTTAGGTGCCCAGCCGGGTAGGAGGCGTGGGTGTGGAAGACCATCTTGGGCTTCGCCGTGGTGCCGCTGGTGAAGTAGATCAACGCGATATCATCAGCTGTAGTGACGACCTTGTTGTAGCCTACCCCGCCCTCGCCCAGCAGGTCGTCTAGGAGGGTCCATCCCTTCCTGACCTCGCCTACCGCTATGAAGTCCCTAACTCCCAGCTTCTCTAGCTTACCCCTTATGCTCTCTATCTTCTCGAAGGCGTTCTTGTCGGCGAATACAGCCTTTACCCCTGCCCTCTTGACCCTGTCGAGCACGTCCTCGGCGGAGAGTAGTATGGTGGCTGGCACCATCGGCATGCCGGCCTTCAAGAGTCCTAGCATTATCGTGAACAGCTCCAGTACGTTGCCAGTCATCACAAGCATACTGTCGCCCTTGCCGTACCCGCGCGACTCCAGGGCGTTGGCCAGCTTATCCGACGACGCCCCCAGCTCGTGGAAGGACACCTTCTTACTGTCACGGGACTCCAGGAGCTCGTCGTCGACCCAGATTATAGCCGGGTCGCTCTTCTCGGCTAGCACACCGTTGAAGTACTGTACTCCCCAGTTCCACCTGCCTAGCCTGGGCCACTTGAACTCCTCCCTCGCCTCGTCGTAGAGGGGCCTTGAGAGGATGTAGTCCCTTGCCTTGAGGAAGTTGGACAACGACTCCTGGGGTGATACGTCTAGGGCCATGAAGGACCACCCTTGTGGGGTCATGCAATTAATGTCGTGGTGTTCGATAAATAAGGTATTGTAGGCGGCCGATATATGTAGGGGGCTAGGGATCTAAACAATTAGCCCCTTCCCGGGGGGGCGCCTACCCTATCCTTCCCCCGCCTTCCTCAGCTCCTCCTCCTTCAGGACCCTCCTCAGTATCTTCCCAACCGCGGTCTTCGGCAGGTCGTCCCTGAACTCGATTATCCTGGGGTACTTCACCTCTCCCAGCTGCTTCTTAGCCCACTCCTTTATCTCGTCCGCGGTCACTTTGCCCTTGCACTCCTCCTTTAACACGATGAAGGCTTTGGGGACCTCGAAGTAGTCTGGGTGGGGGACTCCTATCACTGCGGCCTCCCTTATGCAGGGGTGCTTGTAGAGTATCTCTTCTATCTCCCGTGGGTAGAGGCTGTATCCCTTGTACTTGATTATATCCTTCTTCCTGTCCACTATGTAGAAGTAGCCGTCCTCGTCCATCCTGGCAATGTCACCGGTCCTAAGCCACCTCCTACCACAGCACTCGAAGAAGACGGCCCTGTTCTCCTCGGGCATGTTGTGGTACTGCTTCATGACCTGGGGCCCGCTTATAACCAGCTCCCCCACCTCGCCAGCGGGCAGGAGTTCCGGCTCCTCGACCTTGGCCACGGCCGCCAGCGTGCTCGGCACTGGAAGACCTATGCTACCCGCCCTGGCCTCTCCCAGTATAGGGTTCACGTGTGTGACTGGGCTCGTCTCGGTGAGCCCATAGCCTTCCCTAAGCTTGGCCCCGGTGATCTCCTCGAACTTCTCCCGTACAGCCACTGGCAGTGGGGCCGCGCCGCTTATGCAGACTTCGAGGCTCTTGAGGTTGAACTTGTCCCTCTTGGGGTGGTTTATTATGGCTATGTACATGAGGGGGACCCCGTGGAACACGTTGGCCTTGTGCTTCTCGATAGCCTTCATAACGCTCTCCACATCCCACCTCGGGAAGACTAGTATCGTAGCGGCCTTGTAGACCCCAGTGTTGAGGACCGCCGACTGACCATAGATGTGGAACCATGGCAGGGCCCCTACGAAGACGTCCACACCCTTCTGACCCCTCTTATACCACGCGTCGATCTGCACGACGTTAGCCAGGAGGTTGTAGTGGGTCAGCTCGGCCCCCTTGGGGACTCCTGTCGTGCCCCCGGTGTACATGAGAGCCGCTATGTCCTCGCGCGGGTTTATATAGGGCTTCTCCCTTATCCTCTCGCTCGACGCTAGTATATTCTTGAACTGCTTGTTCCTCGCGTCCTCGCGTATCTTGGGTGGCTTGGCCTTGAGCTTGTATAGGAGGGATTTCACGCCTGGCAGGTAGTCCTGTATCCCGGTCCATATGATCTCCTCTACGCCTCCCGGCACCCCAGCGGCTACCTTCTCCTTGAATAGGTCTATCGCGACCAGTATCCTGGCCTTGTTATCCTCTAGCTGGTGCCTTATCAGGGCCGGCCCGTAGAGCACGTTCATGGGGGACACGGTGGCCCCCGCCATTAGGGCACCGTAGTAGGCTATAGCGAACTGGGGCGTGTTGGGGAGGAACAGTCCAACCACGTCTCCCGGGCCTATCCCCTTGCCCCTGAGGTAGCCGGCGAACCTCTCAGCCGACTCCAGTAGCTCGCGGTAGCTCATCCTGTAGCCGAAGAAGTAGAGGGCCGTCCTATCCGGGTACCCCCGGGCTGCCTCCTCTAGGATCCAGTAGAGGGGTTTCTCGGGGACCTCCACGTCGGCTGGAACACCCTCGTCATAGTTCTTCAGCCAGGGCCTGCTGGCGTATACTCTAAACGCGTCTTCCGACCCCACAATAGGACACCGTCGAATAGATGCCCGGAGAAAGGGTATTTATCATTGGCAACGATCCGGCCCTGGAGGAGGAGAGGGTCAAGGGTTTTAGAGGGAGAGGGTCCCTCCCAGAGTCACTATATCCTCCAGTACCTTGTCGCCCGGGTGCCCTATCGGCTTCCTCGGGAGCACGTACTCCTTGAGAAGCGCCGCCACGTTGTGATACCTCTCATCTCCCAGCCTTGAGGCCATGTTCTCTAGTATGATTATGGAGGCAGCATGGCCAAGGTCCTCTAGTATGTACTTGGCGTTGTACTCGGCTAGGCTGGGCGGGGTCTCCATTAGCCGCGCCAGGGTCTCCTTCATGCTGGCGAGCGCCGCCCCGGCAGTCTCCCTGTCGAAGGCTTCCCGCGAGAGGGCCTCCATGTCCTCTAGCAGGGGTTCGTTGGCCCTCTTCTTGGCTATCGCTTCGAGCATGTCTAGGGCCTGTATGTTGCTGGTCCCCTCCCATATGGGCGTGATCAACGCCTCCCTATGCCACCTCTCGACCATGTACTCGGAGAGGAAGCCTATCCCGCCGAACAACTCCATCGCCAGCATGGTGGTCCTCGCGGCGTTCACCGCCGTTATGTTCTTGGCTATATGGGTCATTAGCCTGGCGTAGTGGTATTGCCTCGTATAGGGCGGGGTGTCCCTCCTTGCCTTCTCGAAGAGGTCTACCGCCTTGTGGGTTATCGCGAGGGACTCCTCCGTGAGGAGCTCCATCTCAAGCAGGTCCCTCCTAACCAGCTGGTGCTCGATGAGCCTCTTGCCGAATGCCCTCCTGTGCAGCGCGTACATATAGGCCTCCAGGTAGGCCTTACGCGATATACCGACTGCCCCCGCGGCGTTTGCTAGCCTGGAGACCATCAGGTCCTCCAGGGTATAGTATATGCCCTTCTCAGCCTCCCCCACCAGATAGGCCTCTGTATCGATGAACTCGACCTCCCCAGTGGGCACTGGAACCGTGCCGCTCTTCTCCTTAAGCCTCCTCACGTAGAAGTTCAGCGATCCATCACTCCTATAGCGTGGGACGACGAATAGGGCTAGGCCCTTCGCGCCGGGCCTCCCGCCCCGGGGCCTCGCGGTTGCTAGTGCTATGTCGGCTATCCCGGCCCCGCTTGAGAAGTACTTGTAGCCGTTGAGCAGCCACCTCCCATCCCTGTAGTCTGCGGTCGTGGTATTGGCTCCCAGGTCGCTCCCGCCCTGTACCTCGGTGAACCAGGTGGCCCCCAGCATTAGGGGCTTCTGTAGCCCGGCTAGGTTCTTGTAGTAGTCCCTTACCTCGCTTGGCCCGTACTTCTCTAGGGCGTAGGCCGTCTGTATGGTTATTGTGAGTATGCAGGAGAGTCCTGGGTCTCCTATGAGGTTGAGGCCCGCGTAGTGCTCGTGCCAGCTCCCCCCGTCGAAGGGGTACTTGTTCACGCCGTACTCCTCGACCAGGTCGCGTATTATCCTCCTCTCCATGGGGTCGAGCCAGGAGACGTCGACCCTCTCGCCACGCACACTCCACATCACGTGGACCGGCTGGCTCATCCTGTCGACCCTATACATGGCCTCGTAGACCGTCGACCCCGTGTACTCCCCGAGACCCTCCATCGAGGGCTCGCGGCCGAGGAAGTAGTTGAGCACGTCCCTCAAGGGCTTGTCAAGCCTGTAATGGTTGAGGCCGTAGGCCATGGATAAGTGCTCGGGTCCCTCTAGGGGCATAGGATCCACCCCGAGCCTATATGCGGGATGCCTGGAGGGGTCTTATCGGTTAGACTATGCATGCTAAGGACACGACCGGCCCGGTGTGTAATATATCCCCCAGAGAGCTACTGTATCACGGAGGAGCGCCTCCGGAGGATCCGTGTATTGGAGGATCTAGCCATCCTAGACGGCTCCACGCTCAGGAGGCTATTCGACTACAAGGGGCTAGTCGACGACATTAGAAGAGTCCTACTGGGCGATGCGACCGCGCCCATGAGGGCAAGCCTAACCCACGGGAACGCCTGGCTAGGCGCAATGCCAGCCGCGGGCCTCGGCCTGCAGGTCGTCAAGGTGGTCGGAGTCTACTACGATAACCCCTCTAAGGGACTCCCCCTAGTACGAGGACTCGTACTAGTCCTCAGGGAGAGCGACGGGGAGCCACTCTATCTCATGGACGCTGGCGTACTGACCGGCTACAGGACCGCGGCCGCCACATGCCTGGGAGCGAGCCTGCTCGGCTACGAGGGCCAGGAGCCGGTAGGCCTCATAGGCTCCGGCGTACAGGCCCGCTACCACGCGGAATGCCTCAGAGAGGTCTATGGCGTCGGAGAGTTCCTGGTGTACGACGTCGACCCAGAGAGGGCTGGAGAGCTGGCCCGGGAGCTCGGAGGCCATACAGCGAGTCTAGAGGAGATACACTCCAGGGCCAAGCTCATAGTAGCGGCCACAACCAGCAGAGAGCCCGTGGTTAGGGGGTCCCTCCTGAGGGACGACGTGATAGTCGCTAGCATAGGGGCTCCAAAACCCGTCTGGGAGGTCGACGAGGAGGCCATGGAGAGGGCCGGGTGCATACTAGCCGATACACTAGAGGGGTTCCTAGGAGAGGCTGGAGAGGCCGAGCACAAGCCAGCCAGCGTGAAGGTAGTCGGGCTGAGGGAAGTCCTACAGGGAGCCATATGCCCGGGCAGGGGACCCAGGATATACAAGTCCGTGGGGACAGGCCTCTTCGACCTAGCCGCCGCATACCACGTCCACAGGAAGAAGACCGGGCTAGAAGCGGGTAGCACGCCGGCCTAGAGGGTCCCTCGCCTCGGGGGCCTGTGGGCTCGTGCAAACTTTTTATGGCCTCAGACGGTGCATCCACTATACAGGGATGGACCCGTAGCTCAGCCAGGAGAGAGCGCCGGCCTCCTAAGCCGGTGGTCGGGGGTTCAAATCCCCCCGGGTCCGCCACAGGGGGCGAACCCCCTCAACCCGGCTCCTACCATTAGTTATAGTATCCCCGGCGCCTGGACCCCACTGTAGCCTCGGCTATGCCAGATAGACTAGCCCTGCTTCGAGCTAGTCAAGCGGGCGGCGGAAGCCCGGATCCTAACCCGTTTATTGGCTCAGACACCATGTGTTGCCTGGTGTGCTGGTTTGCGGGTTTTCAGGAGGGATGGTGGCGGTACGGTTGTTAGGCTGAAGTTAGACGATGAACTCAGGGGGCTTGTTGGCTACTTTATGAAGTCTACCGGGGTCAATTCTATAGATGAAGCGGTCCGTGCCCTGGTCAGGAGGGGGTATGACTACTGGCTACTTGAGAGGAAGTACGGTGGAGACGTCGACTCTATGAGGGTTTGGGACGCGGGTTTCAAGTGCATGGAGCTTGAGGCCGGGTTCCTCTACTATAGGATGAGGGTTAGAGAGGTCATCGAGGAGTTGAAGAACGCGGTCCTCATATTATCCGGCGTACTGGCCGACTTGGAGGCCTGCTACAGGGAATGCGGGGCCGGGGGAGTAGACCTGGACCGTATCAGCGGGTATAGGGCGGAGTTATCCCGGTATATGGACGAGTATATCAAGCCGCTCAGGGATGACGTCGAGGAAGGGAAGTACGTTGACGAGGCAGAGATTGTCAGGCACGTCGAGGAGCTCGTCGAGAAGTACAAGGAGAAGCTCGGCATGACTAGAGGAGAGAAGGAATAGCGGTTAGGGGGCGGGGCCCCACTGCCAGCAGTGTAAAGATCAAGACTCTTAGAGGAGCCCCCTAACGCGTCATTGAGTAGGGACTGACGGGGATGAGGATCCTCTATGCGGTATCAAGCATCGGGCTCGGGCACGCCGCCAGGAGCAGGCTCCTAGGAAAGCTACTACAGGACATGGGGGCGGAGCTACTCTACTATGCTCCAGGCAGGGCGGGAGACTACCTGGCCAGATGGGGCATGCCGGTCTCACGGGGCTCCAGGCTCTCAAGCGACCTATCAAGTATAGCGGAGGACTGGTACCGTAGGACTGGTGAGGCCCTGATCGGGCTGAGGGCCGCCCTTCAAGAGCATAGGATCGCATTGGAGAATGCCCGGTGGCTGCTTAGGGATGTTGAGGAGTTCAAGCCGGACCTGGTCGTGTGCGATGAGAGCTGGGAGGCTATAAGCGTCGCCGAGAGGATAGGGGTTGCGAAGGCGTGGATAGCGGACTTCCCCCTCTACCCGCCCATAGGGGGTCCCTCCCGTATCGCGGCGGCGGTGGCGGTTAACCGGTTCCTCCTGAGGAGGCTCCCGCTCTTCGATGAGAGAGTATATGTGGGGCTCGAATGGGAGCACGGGGATCTGAGGGCGTTCAGGGTTCTGGGGCCGAGGCTCCGCGAAGTGCTTGAGGAGTTCCACGTTATAGGCCCAGTGCCCGCCGTGTCGAGCAGTGAGGCACTCGACAGGGAGGCGGCGTTATCAAGCCTAGGCCTCGACCCCGGGGAGCACTATATCCTGGTGCAGTCTGGAGGGACCCTCATGGGCCTAGAATACCTGGCCGAAGCCGCCAGGGCCCTGGAGGGCCTCGGCTACCGGGTGGTCGTGGCCTCCGGGATGGATCCCGGGGCTGGGAGGTGGATTGGCTTGAACCCAAAGCTACCCCTCTATCTGAGGGGTTTCGACTGCGTTGTCAGCAATGCTGGACTGACCACTGCCTCTACACTGGCTCACTTGGGCGTTAGGGGGCTCCTCAAGCCCCTTCCAGGCCATTTCGAGCAGGAGCATGTTGCCGTGGCCGCCTCTAGGCGCTGGGAGTGTCTCAGGCCCCTTAGGGATTCCTCGGGCCTGGAGTGGTGTCTCGGTGGAGGGGTGTGTGGTGGGGATCCTGGGTTGTTTGATAATGCTTTGAGGGCGGCTAGGCTCCTGTACTCTCTCGTCTAGCAGCTGTGGCCTGTGTGGTGTTTGTGGTGGCTCGTCTCTCCCGGCATTCCCTGTGGGCCGTGTTCTAGGTAGTAGTCTGGCCTCGCCTTGAACTCTTCTAGGCATGTCCTGCTGCAGAAGTAGTAGACCTTGCCCTTGTGTATTGTCTTGTAGGGCGTGGTCGAGTCGACCTCCATTCCACAGACGGGGTCTATGTGCTTAGCCATCGAGTTACTCACCGGTTAAGAGGGATGGGTGTGAGCCGGCAATTAATACCTAGTATATACTATGTCCTAGATTTATAGATTTGCCAGGGTAAGCCTATACCATGGCCCTCCTCGGCCTCCAATAAAGGATCCTAGCACTGTTCGAGGTCACCGTTATCGAGCTAAGGCTCATGACCAGCGCGGCTACCTCCGGGCCTATAGTGACTCCCAGAGGGGACAAGACCCCAGCTGCGACCGGTATAAGCACCGTGTTGTAGGCGAAGGCCCAGAACAGGTTGAACCTAATCGTCCTCGCCGCCCGCCGCGCCAGCTCTATGGCATAGACCACCAGCTCCATGTTGTTGCGGGCCAACACGATATCCCCCGCCTGCCTGGCCACATCCAAGGCCTCGTTAACCGCTATACCAACATCAGCCTCCGCCAGCGCGGGCCCATCGTTGACTCCATCACCAACATAGGCTACCGGGGCCTCACGCCTAAGCCTCGATATACGCTCGGCCTTCCCCAACGGGTCCAAACGCCCGAGAGCACAGTCGCCTGGTATGCCCAGCCTCTCAGCAACCCTCTCCACGGCGGGCTGAGCATCTCCGGAGAGTATACAGGTCTTCACGCCCATCCCGTGTAGCGTCTTCACGAGCCGGGCGGCGTCTTCCCTGACCTCGTCCTCCAAGCCTATTACAGCCCGGACAACGTTATCAACCACGACGTAGACCCTAGTATAGCCTTCGACCCCTACACGGGGCTCCTCTAGGCCCAGCTCCTCCAACAGCCTAGCCCCGCCCACGGCCACGTTTAAGCCGTCAACCACGCCGACTAGGCCCAGGCCGGGCACCTCGTCTAGGGACTCGGGCCTCGGGGGATCGCCCCCGTAGGTCGTGTTGTAGTAGTCTACTATAGCCCTGGCCAGCGGGTGATTGCTACCTGATTCCAGGGCTGCGGCTAGCCTTAGGGACTCCTCTAGGGGTCCCTCAACCGGCTTGGCGTCGACCACCACGGGCTTGCCCTTGGTGAGGGTCCCCGTCTTATCGAAGGCCACTATCCCCACACGGGCCAGCTGCTCCAGCACATCGGGCCTCTTCAATATCAAGCCCATCCTGTAAGCCCTGGCTACGGATGCAGCCACCCCCGTTGGAATCGCTATCCCGAGGGCACAGGGGCAAGCTACTACCAGCACGGTAGCCGCCGCGAGCAACGCGGTGGTTATCGTCGACCCCAGTACTATGTGGCCCGCCACCGTGGCCGCGGCCACCGCCAGGACTACCGGTACAAACACGGAGACCACGCGGTCGGCGATCTCCTGTAGCCTCGGCTTGTAGAGGCCCGCCTCCCTAGCCGCCTCTAGAGCCCTAGCTACGAGCCTATACCTCCCAGTCCTAAGGGCCGTTACCTTGAGCCATCCCCTAACCAGGGTGGACCCCGCCAGTACGAGGTCTCCCGTGGCCACGTGGCGTGGCTCCGATTCCCCGGTTACCGGGCTCTCGTCGACTTCGCCCGTGCCAGAGTGTATCCTCCCGTCTACCGGTATCCTCTCCCCGGTCCTAACGACTACAGTCTCGCCAGGCTTCACCTCGCTCTCCGAGATCTCCACGAGGGTCCCTCGTCTCTCGACCCTGGCCTTCTCGGGCAGTATCTCCTTGGAGGCCGCCAGTATCCTCTCGGCCCTGCTCCTCAGCCTTTCCTCGACGTACCTCCCGGCTAGGACGAAGAGTGTTATGAACACTATCGCGTCGAAGTAGAGCGGCCCGCCCGTGAACAGGCCGTAGACGCTTATCGCTAGCGCCACTGTCGTGCCCAGGGCTAGTAGGGTGTCCATTATCAGGTACCCGTGCAGTGCCGCCTTGAGGGCTGGTATGACGAACCCGTAGAAGGATACTAGATAAGCCACCAAGCCCGCCACCGCGGCTAGTGGCGTCGAGCCCGTGAGTAGCCCCGCGGCGTATACTAGGGTCGATATGGCGACCGCGGCTAGCGCGTGTCGCGTGTAGTCTCTTTTGGACTCGCTCTCCAGGGGCTCCGCCTTCAACCCCATCGCCGCGAGCCCGCCGACTATATCGTCGCTAGAAGCGGCTAGGGGGTCGAACTCTACCCTGACTATCCTCCCGGCCTCGTAGACCCTTGCATCCACTACGCCGGGGATCCTCTTGAGCTTCTCCTCAAGGGGCTTCCCCATCCCCTCCTTTAGACCCTCGACGCGGAGCACGAGCCTCTCAAGCACTATATCGTATCCCACCCGGCGGACCGCCTCGACTATCTCCCTCCTATCCACGCCACCTGCCAGGGCCAGGGTTAGGGTCCCCGTGTTGGGGTCCACCTCGGCCCTCTCTACCCCCGGTATCCTCGATAGCTCCGTCTCTATGACCCTCTTGCAGGAGACGCAGTGCACTCCCACGAGCCGGTATTGCTCTCTGGCCTTGTCCATGGATTCCCTGGTTATCCTGAGCGTCACTCCAATGCTACCAGTTCCCCCTAGTACGGGGATATAGTATATATACCTGGATACATGTATTTACAAGGGTATATAGCTACTGTAGCGTGGCCTCCCTCCACACACCGCCACCAAACTCTACACCCCCCAACAGGCCCCGGGGAAGTCACTAAGCCCCCGGGCCATGTCCCCCCGAGAGACCCTTCAAGGCAAAGGATTATAGCCCGCGGCAGGAAAGAGATAAGCCATTGGGAGCGGCGGGTCAGCGGCATCGAGCCTCATCAAGCGTCAGCTCGTGCGGTGTTCATCATCCCGCCGCCCCCGTCACATAACATAATCAGGTAATACTACTAGGGTATCTGCTAGTCAGAGTCGCCGCCTTCATATTCCAGCCATTTTTATCGTAAGGAAACAACATGCCTGGAGGAGGCTCCTTCACCGGCATATAAACAGCAACTATGTCCAGAAGCCCGGGGGCTCCCCGCATTAATTAAGCCTGCTGACACCCGAGTCATCGCCTTGGGGAGGCTGATGGATTCGAGGACCCTGGCTATAGCTGGTGTGTTGGCTGTCCTGTTGGTTGCGGTGGGCGTTGCGTTGTACTTCGGCCATCACGGCGGCCAGTGCGGTGGGTTGGAGGTGGCTCATGCCTGCTTCCTCACTAACAAGATCATCATTGACATCGAGGGGGAGTGCAGTAAGCCTGTGACGCTCAAGTTCTACGATGACTCTGGCAATCTAAAGGCCGAGGTGGAGGTCCCCGTTGGTAGGAGGGTCGTTGTCCCGGTTACTCCTAACCTGGCGCCCGGCGAGTACACGGTGGAGTTCTACGTCGACGGCAAGCGTGTTCATGCATCCGAGGCCAGGGTATACCTTGCCCCGTACTTGGTCAACGCTAAGGCCATCGCATGGCCTAACGGAACCATAACCATAGACTACACGAGCAACGCGCCGCCATGCCTCAAGGACTACGGGATAACAACAGTCCTAGTAAGGGTCAACGGGACCCTATACAACGAGACAGGCCTGTGGAGGCCCACGGACACGATAAGGATAGACCTAAACACCACCATAACACCAGACACCATGGTAACGATAACGATGATAGACTCCCTCGGGCAGGTATACAATAACGTCCCCCTGGCAAGGCCAATCTAGGGGGGATCCTGGGATGGAGGAGCCCACAGGAATACCGGGCCACGTGGGAGCCGAGGGACCATCCAGGAGACTCCAAGAAACACTCAAGACACTCGGCATAAGCTTCGAAGCCGAAGGAGAGGTAACCAGGATACACCTGGGAGAAGCCATCATAGAGGTGAAGGATGATCCCGAGCACGGATACATAACACAGGTACAGGTGCCACTACCAGTGCCTGGAGATGACCCCTCGGGGGCGCTGGAGGCTTTCAGGGTGCTCGCAGTCATCCTATCAAGCCTGGAAGGCGAAGTACACTACAGCGTAGAGGAGATAGTCCCAGGATACCCGAGCCTCATCGGCTTCGTCTCCTACCATGACAGAATGAGGCAGGTGGAGGAGCTGCTCCTAGCCCTCTACAGGTACCTGGAGGAGGGAGGGGCCAGCTCCTAATATTGTTATTAAACTCGTGTTTTTCCGGGTTTGATGCTATCCGTCAAACCCAGAACTTATCACAACACGCCGCCAAGCACCAGCCACGAGTAGGCTCGTATGGTGATCGGGTTATGGGTATCCGCCTAGGCCCCCTGCTACTGGCCGCCATGATACTACTGGCCACGATACCAGCAGACCTCGTCCCACTCCTCTACCCCGCGGGAGCCAGCGGGTTAACAGTGACTGGAACCCAGGTGATCGAGAACCAGACGGTACACGTTAGTGGCAGCGTAGTGGTGGAGCCTGGAGGGACCCTCAGGCTACGGAACGCCACTCTAGTAATCAACGAATCCAGCAACTGCCAGTACAGCATTACGGTCAAGGAGGGAGGCACGCTGATACTAGAGGGGGGATCCAAGATCACCACCAACTCCTCGCAGGGCTACCAGATACTAGTCAATGGAACACTAAACGTTACCGACTCGACACTGGAATACCTGGGGGGATGCAACCCCGGCATACTGGCGAGGGGCCCCTCACCCCTCCTATACTTCAAGAACGCACTCATCAAGTACACGGGCTCCAGCATCAATGTAATCCAAGTAAGTGGGGATGAAGACTCGGACCCCACTACACTCGCGAGGCTAGAAGTCCACGGGCTAAGATTCCAAAGCCTAACTGGATACGCCATATACAATCTCTTCTACATAAGCGGCGACACGGTATTCAATATAAACAGGCTAGACACCAGCCACCCCTCAGTCTCTATAAGCAGTTACGACGTAAACGTGAACTATGGAAACAACGCAAGGTCCAACGCCACCACGCTATACATAAGGAACTCCTGGATACACAAACTCTATTACCGCGCAGACAACAAGGCTACAGACCTCGAAATAACCAACCTAACAGTAGAATCATACACCGACATCAATGGCTTCCAATGGAGCGATCACACCAACGCCACGATAACTCGATCCGAGCTAAACGGTACAGTCAAGCTAACATACCTAAACGCCCATATAAGCAGTACGAGATTCGGGAACGGCAGGCTAGAAGTCAGGGACTGCAACCTTACAATGGACAGCGTCAACATAACTAATCCCCAAGCGAGCCTGGGAGACCCCTTCAAGATAACCCAAAGCTTGTATGTGACCAGCACGATAGACATAAACAGGTTGCTGATCGAGGGCGTAGCCAATAGTGGCACCTACCTCCGCAACGGCATATACATATACTCCGAGTCGATACCAAGCAGAACTGCGAGCAGAATAACAATAGCAAACCTGCAAATACAGCCGGCCCCGGGTGAAAAGGTAGTCGGCGTCTACATCGACAAGAATAGTGGAACGCCCATCACGATCAGGGACTCGAAGCTCCCGGGCATAGCCTTCGGCTACTACCGAGACGCCTCTTATAACTCGATGAACCTGTACCTGGACAACGTGACTACTCTGGACAATAAGCCCATAGTCATAATCAGGGACGCGAATGGAGTGACGGTGACCGGCTCCTACGGCCAGGTCCTAATATACAACTCCTCCAATATCGTCGTCGACGGCGTATCATTCACTACCGGAGTGCCAGGACCGATAGCTGTAAGCCACTCGGACTCCATAACCATCAGGGGTGTAACCATTACACGTGACTCCTACCTCTACGGGATAAAGGTATTCGACGCGAGAACCGTATCCATAGAGGATGTAACGGTAAACGGGTCAATAACGTTCCCCAAACTCCTGGGCGTAGAGGTGAATAACGCTACAGTCCATATAAGGGATTCAAGGCTTGAGGGTTCAAGGCTGATCAACATCGACTATGGCGGGAGTGTCACGGTAAACAATTCAACCCTGAGAAGCACGGACCCTGATGTCCTTGTCAAGGCGATAAGCCTGGTGAGGCATTCTAACCTCTGGATAAATGGATCGGTTGTGGAGTCTGAAGCCGTAACGATCTACTCGTGGATCCCTTCTTCAACCGAATCCGCCTGTGATAATGTGACGGTCACTTATTCTCGGCTAGAGAGTTCGCAGAAGGTGATCGATGTAGCCTATCATGGGGAGGTTAGAATCCTCCATTCTAGTATATCTCGTAGGGCTGGCTCCACCTCCACTGATAGCCTGTTACGGTTCTATCCCAGCTGGGGGTCTAGAGATCTAATAATAAGAGGTTCGAATATAACTAATAATGGGGTTGAGGTGGGATCCCTCATATACACGACTGGAAGCTATAACATGCATATCGAGGACAACCGGATAATTGGCCCCGGGAAGATGGGGATCGATATATCCTTCTTCTCCAATTCAAGCGGGGTGGAAGCTGTCATTGCAAGGAACACCTTCGAGGGGCAAACTATATCAATACACATTGCAAACTCCATAGGCGTTCAAGCAGTCAACAACACGATATACTCGCGGCCAGGGTACCCCGGCGGGATACTGATAGATGGCGTCTCGTATAGCTACTTGGACCGTGCCAGGCATGCTATCACTGGTAACACGATAGACGGTAAACCGATAGTCTACGTGTATGATGCAACCACGACGATAACCAGTGCGAGCCAGGTCATTGCGCTAAACGCGAGGGTAACCATTAATGGGTTAACCATGGATTCGAGGCCTGGCCTCATCCAGGCCTATACATCTAAAATCACTATAAATAATTCAGTAATCAATGTGAGAGACTACCTCTCAAGAGCGGACTCCTACGGCTATTACCCTGTGATTAGGGACTGGCTCGACTCCCACATAGAATTCGTCAACTCGCGCATAGAGTCGAACTCGCAGTACGTCACCGTGATATACCTATCAAGCTCAAGCGATAACGAGGACCATTCAACGCTTGTCTTCAACGGGGCCAACATAACTGGCAGTGCATACAGGTTCCTCTACTCGTCGAGAACCAGCTCGCTGCCCAGACTATACATATCAAACTCTATAATAACGATAAATGGCACCAACCCAACGCTAAACAACTTTTATTTGGCGTTTATAGATCAGCTTGAGATCAGAGATACAGAGATAAACACCACTGTATACAACGTCCTGGATATCGATGACGGGAACAGGGTGCTAATGAAGAATGTATCCGTCCACTCGCCACAGCCGGGAACCATAATAACAAACTATGCCTTCGACCTCAGAAGCATCTACTCATTGACGCTCAGCAGGGTAGAATTCATCGACACCAGGGGAATCTACCTGGTGGACACACACGTATTCTACGCCAGAGAAATGAATATATCGACTAGCGACAGAGGCGCTGGAGCATTATTTACAATATGGAGCAGCGACACGGTATTCGACCAGCCAAGAATAACGCACACAAAAGACACAATCTTAGACGTTCGCTCGGGGACAACCAACGTGATCTCACCCATCCTCGACGAGACGACATGGACAAATACTGACCCAGTTAGCGGCTGGGCGGTGTTCCAGGCTAACGGTGGGAACCTTAGGATAGCGGGGCTGAACGCTACAGGTATAGGAGGCGAGCCCCTCCGTATAACCGGAGGGACCCTCACAGTACATGAGTCGGTGGTATCGAGGAACCCGGGGTATGGATTAACGGTTAGAGGCGGGACGGCGAATGTCACGGATAACTACTGGGGCGGCTCCGATGGGCCTAACGTGACGACCCTAGGAGCCGATGCCACGGATCCCGAGGAGATCTACTATTCCTCTGGGATTGGGAGCTTAACGTACTCGCCCTACCTAGGGGCGCCTCCTAGCGACTCTACCCCGCCAGCCATCAACGTGACTGCTCCAAGTGATGGTGTTGACGTCCGCGGCTTGATAGATGTCAACTTCACTTACAGCGACGACTACGGGGTCATGGTGGTTATGGTGTTCTTGAACGATTCAATAGCCGGTGTAGCCTATCCCCCGGCGGGCACGGTTGGTGTTGATACCTCCAAGTTCCCAGACGGATACTATAACTTGAGGGTTGTAGCCCTTGACTGGGCCGGTAATAGGGCGGAGAGGGTTATTGGGATTAATGTGAAGAACTATCATCCCTCTGCCCGTATACTAGAGCCCGAGAATGGTGCTCTTGTAAGTGGCCGAGTCGATGTGCGCGTTTATGTCTACGATGACAACCTCAAGAATTGGACGCTCAAAGTCGACGGCACGAGTATATGGAGTGGCTACACGACAGGCTACTTCACGGTCTCCTGGGACTCCTCACGGGTAGCGGATGGAAGCCATACTCTAACCCTGGAGGCCTGGGACCTGGACGGCAACTATGATTCCGACTCGATAACGCTCACAGTGGACAATACGGCTCCCGCGCTAACGGTTACGGGGCCAGCGAATAACTCGGTGGTCTCTGGGGATCTCAGCCTGGGGTTCACCGCGTCGGAGGTTCACCCGGATAGCTACATGGTCTACTTGAATGGTACCTTGATAGAGCAGGGCGCGTTGTCCTCGGGGACCCACACGATAACCGTGGCGACAACCGACTACGCGGATGGCACCTACAACATCACGATCATAGCGAATGACACCGCCGGGAACAGGGCCAGCGAGTGGAGGATCTACAAGTTCGACAACACGAGGCCAAGCGTATCGATAACAGAGCCAAGCGATGGGGACCAGGTTGCCGGGACCGTTACGATAACTGTTGACGCGAGCGACGCCAACGGGATAGCCTGGGTGGCCATATACATCAACGGGACCCTGGTGTCGAACCAGACGGGCCCAGGACCATACACCTACGACTGGAACACGACCAGGGAACCGCCGGGGAGCTATACCATACAGGCGGTCGCAGCCGATCCTGCGGGAAACACCAAGACAGACTCCGTAAACGTGTTGGTTAATCCAACACCAGTCCCAGAGCCGGGCTACACGCCCCTAGCAGCCCTGCTGGCCATCGCCACCCTATTAGTAGCCTATACACGCAGAAAACGGCCGTAGACCACTACTTTCTTTTTAATCCTAAGCGGGTCTTTGCGGACGCTCTTGTCGAAACTGTAATATTATGGTGTGGTGTACTAGTGGCTGTGGACTGGGGAGAGGGGTAGGCTGTTGGCGATTGATCCGAGGAAGGTGCTGCCGACGAAGATAAACCTGATACGCCTCAGGAGAGAGGAGAAGATGCTTAGGAAGATCCGTGGCGTGATGGAGGAGAAGAGGGAGGTCCTCCTACACTACATCAAGAGCGCGGGGGAGGAGTATAACAAGTATCAGAACGAGGTTTTCAGGGACATATACAAGCTCTTCGCATACTACTATCAGGGCCTCGCGGAGGAGGGGGAGGCTAGGGCCAGGAGTTATACGATGGCCATACCGCCTAGCACCAGGGTCAGGGTCGGCACGAGGGTGCTCTTCGCCGTGAAAACCCCTACCTTCCAGGTGGTGGAGGAGACCATACCGGGTAACCCGTACCCGCTTGACGCGAGCCCGAGGCTGAGGGAGAGTAGGAACATGCTGGCCAGGCTCCTCCCCTCAATCCTAAAGCTAGCCGAGTACGAGGAGATGCTCCGCCGCCTCATAGACGAGCTGAGGGAGACGCAGAGGCTGGTGAACGCCATGGACTACGTGATCCTGCCCAGCTACCAGTCAGCTATAAAGTTCATCAAGAGCGTGCTCGACGAGCGTATGAGGGAGGACTTCGTCAGGCTGAAGATGTTGAAGAGAAAGCTTGAGGAGAGGGAGGCAGAGGCTATGGCCAGATAGCTCCCAGGACTATCAACACGATCGCGGACGCGAGTAGGAACTTGGCGAACTCCCCCGTCTCCATGTATGATATGTTCTTGAGCCCCCTGTAGACCAGCATTCCTCCTATAAACAGGCCCGCTACGACCAGTATGGCGAGGCCCGCCGCCGCCAGGTAATACCCTATGTTCCCAGCGCTGAAGCTGATCGCGTGCCTGAGTGAGTCTATCACCGCTGCGAGGTCGTGTAGAGCCATCTACCACACACCCAACCACTATATAGTGCGCGTGGCTTGTAAAGGCCCGACCAGGACATAATACCAGGAGACATATGGGGGTAACACCGGTAGTGACGATATTACCCTCCCAGGAGGGACCCTTAATGGTATGGAGGGACCCTCTACTAGGGGGCCTGGTGGTGAGTGCTGAAAGCTGAGAGCCCGGTGGGCTAGAGGGTCCCTCCGGGTTGTGATCGGGGCCAGGACATCAGATAAGGCCCCTGGTAGAGGGTCCCTCCCCCTGGGGGGTCCCCATTGAGGGTTACATGGAGTATGCATTCGAGCCTCCAGGCCCGGGCCCGGTCGACCCTGGTGTCGGCTTGGAACGACTATTATGCCAGGGACTATGAGTGGGCTATTAGGAAGGCTTGGATCTCTGCCTCAACTGCCCTACTGGGCCTTGACACCTCGGGTGCGAGCCCCCTGGCCTCAAGGGTTTACGGATCCAGGTGCAGCGTGCTGCTGGATCAGTATCGGGAGGCGCTCCTGTTAGATTCCTATTATGCCCTGGCACGTGACGAGTGGCTGAAGCTAGTCCTCTGGGGCGACACGCATAGTCCTGGCAGGAGGCATGCACTAGCGGCTATAGAGTCGGCCGTGAAACTCCTTGACGCCTCTACCGCCTGTGGGCCGGGGGATTGGAGCCCGAGGGGCTTCTCTAGGCAGGGCGAGTATGATATGGTGCGTGTCGGCTCCCTCCTACTATTGATTGTCGAGGGCGTGGAGGACTCCCCCATCTACGACAGGGTAACGGGCTACCTGGACTACTTCGACCCCTACTACTATAACATAGTGCTCACGGGTGACGAGGCCCTCGCATACCTCCAACTCCCCAACAGCCGCACGCTATACGAGCTGGGAGAGGTCGAGGCCATGGTCGATGCCAGCGGGGTTGCATCCATAATAGCGTCTGCACCGCGAAACGCTGCCGGCTGAAGCTGAAGGAGCCCGCTGCGTGGCCATATGTCAACCACATGAACCAGTATTGACTTGAGTTGTAACGGAGAGTACTTCCTGGTTAACGTTTAATACGGGTTTCGGTATATTCTGTAATAGAGGTGTTTAGGGTGGTTAAGGTTAAGACGAGCATATATATCAATAAGGAGTTATGGGAGAGGTTTAAGAGGTATGCATCTAAAAAGGGTGTGGAGGCTAGCAGGCTCCTCGAAGAGATGATTAGTAATGAGATTATCGAGGATGCATTGGAGGATGCACTATTAGACCTAGCTGGCTCCGAGAACTACGAGATAGATTTTGAGCCAATAAAGGCCCGGGAGGGTACTGTAAGCGATTTAATCCGGGTTATGAGGGATGAACGATCAAATAATTTATCTGGATAGCAGTGCTATAATAAAAAGATATATTGAAGAGCCAGGCAGTGATTTTGTGAGAAAGCTCTACATCAAATCATACTCGGGAGAGGTTAAGCTATCCTATAGTATATGGAATATCGGAGAGGTTCTAGGGGCCTTCGATAAAGCCAGAAGCACCGGTAGAATCGATGATCATGCGTTCAAGATTGTCAAGAACAGGTTCCTACTAGAGGCTAGGAGGATGATAAAACTAGGAGTTGCATTGATTGTGCCATTGAAGATAAAAATTCTAAGAGATAGTTGGAAGCTAATAGAAAAATACCACATCTACGAGGCCGACGCAATACAAATTGCGTCAGCAAAATATGTTGATTCAAGCCTATTCCTAACCGGGGACAAACGGTTACATGAGATAGCTGTAAAAGAAGAAATAAACAGTAAATATTTAAATATAATTTCATAAGTAAAACTACGTGCCAACCTAGCTCGGAAGGACCAGGACAAGCTACGCCATAGACAACACCACTACACACGACGACATCATCAGGCTAGACCTGCCTAGAGCATCGAGGGAAGAGCTAGTAAAGCCCCCAAAGGGAATGGAGTACCGTAGCCATGAGAGCCGTGTTCATAAAGAATTAAACCCCTAAGACCAACAGAGCAGGTAAACGGCACGCTGGGGCCCGGGATGAGCCCCTCTATGGGGGCGGTGAACTACTATCTGGGCGGTCGAGCATGGCCCGGGTAGCTCAGCCTGGTTAGAGCGCCGGACTGTGGATCCGGAGGTCCCGGGTTCAAATCCCGGCCCGGGCCCCATCTCCTAAACATAGAACCACTCTCCACCATCACTAACTCCCCTCTAACAGACTCCCTTCACTAACCCTTGTCAAGATCTTGTCCAGGAACCTGGACAAGACCCCCTGGAAAACTACTCAACACGAATCCTAACCCTAAACAGGCCATCACCAAGACCTTTAGCCTTCCTAGCAGACAACTGGATAAACTTACAACTCCTCTAAACCCTTAACAACACCACGCAACACATACCCTATCCCAACAGAATAGATCACAGTAACCCTCTACAACATCTCTACAACATTACTCCTATTACCTAGTTTACTATTGAACTAGGATCAAATCTAACATATTAAACTTTACTCCATAGAAACTCCGAAATATTAAACAACAACAATAACCAAATAGCCAAAAAGAGGTGAACACAAATGCCCAGGCTCGAAGAAACCCTCTCAAACCTAAAACTAACACTAGAAGCAATAGCAGCAGGACCCATAAACATACAAGAACTAGCAAACAAAACAGGCCTAAACTACAACGCAGCCTCACGATGGGCAGAAGCCCTAGAACGACTAGGATTCATAACAAAAACACTAGAACCAGGACCACCACGACAAGCACTCCTAAAAATAACACAAAAAGGAGAATGCATACTCAAATGCCTAAACCAATAACTGCAACACCACACCCCGAACCCCGTGAATCAATAACTCCTAGCCAATAAGAAGAACAAATCCTCCATCAACCTAACCCAATGGTATCTCAGCAGGATGAGGGATAAAGATTCGGAGGCCTATCGAAGGAAGCTTCGAGCCTAGCTCTATCCAGCCAAAGAGGACTCCTGTCCCTATAGATTTTAATGATGCTAATGCCATGTTCTCCCATAAACTCAGCAAACCTATCATTAAGGCCTATTAAAAGCTCCACTCGGACAATTCTTTTAGCACCATGTAGTACAGCTAAATCTAAAGCTTCATCCAAGTAGGCGTTTCTACCATACTCTTTCTTACTCCAAACCTAGATTACGCCTCCGAGCTCGTTTTCAACCCTGAAGTTCTCAACCATTATAGGAACTTTTCCAAGCTTCCTTGAAATCCAGCAGACACCATTACAAGAATCTACGAGCCCTCAAACCTTAAGCCTTTTTCAGAGCTACCCATACTCTTCTTAACTGCATCATCCCATACTCCAAGTTGCTTTATAACTTCTACAAAATACTATGAAAAAGAGCTCTGCCGTTTAGGCCCTTTAAGGCACCGATAATTACTCTCTGCGTCCTACAGAGCCTCAAATACCCTTCAGAGATAATTGAGGGTCCCTCATCTTCATCATCGGGTTTCTCGAATAGTCTACGGGTTGTTGCGACATTTACAAGTATCAGTGGACTCTCCATTATTACTACAATAATATCCTAGAACCGCTCAAATGCGTGTTATTCGGGTTCTAGGCCTCAAGCCAGAGCCAGAGAATTCTTCCGGTCCTATAGTAGCCCCACCCACGCTTCCGATAATATAAGATAATCGATAGGAGCAACTGCTCTCTCACTGAAAGTATACCTATACCCTCTATAGTCACAGTATACTATTGAACCGATGAATAGATATAAAGGTTAACCGGGAAATTGAAGGATTACAACTTTTATTTTGTAGGATAACGTAAATATCATGGAAGGTAGAGAAGAAAACGTCTTGCAAAATATAATAATTAAATGAGAGTGATTAGAATGGTTCAAATTGGTACGTGTGATACAAAGTTTATTGAGCTGTGCCTAAATAATGGTCACTGCAAGGTGTGCCGATGTGATATAGACTATCGTAAATTTATAAAATATCTAGACATGATAGAGGATCATATAGAAGAAGTTTTAATAAATTTTGAAAATAATAAAAAATTTAAGAACTGGTTCAATAGGCTAGCGCTTCCATACCAATGTCCATTTAGGAAATCAACCTTAGATTTAATAAAAGGGATAAAAGAAAAACTTGAGGAATGCGAAACCGAATGCAATAATGGAGATCTTAGTAAAATATTAAAGAAAAATTGTCCAGAGGCCGTCTACTGTAATGAAGATGAAATCGCAAAACTCTACATGATAAAAGGAGCAACTTTTAAGAATCCGGACTACATAATTATTTCAGCAAAAGGCCTCACACTAATAATAGAAGAAAAAGAGAATCCAGGCTCGAGATCGCCTGTAAAATTCCAAGATCAATTAATATCATCGTACACTAACTTGCCAAAAGAACTTAAAAAATCATGTACCTTCATAGTACTTATAGCCACAAGAAGATCTGCTCTGCCTAAAGGCTTAGAAAGGGATAAGTCTACTGGTTTCCTTACAAAGGTAGGGAGTAGAGGTCTATTTCCGGTTCCAGTGATCTATATACCAGCTGGTATTAGAAAATATATGACAAGTAGCTAGGAATAAAGTTTTTCTTTAATCTTTTTTACAGCATTTTCAACTAGTCTATTGAACTGCCTCTCATCCGCGAATGGTTCTAACATTATTTTAATTATTTTTAAAATATTACCATAAGCTTGACTTAAAGTTCCATCCCTAGCCACGACTATATAGCTACCCTGTGAAGTTTCTACGCCAGAGTTCCTATATTCTTTTTCAAAAGCTTCCATAATGGTTTTAATGTTCCGTTTAGCTATAAAGGCACCGACGACCTTGTTAAAGTTATAAATCGATCCAAGTTTCTTCACTATATCAGACTCAACTTCATAATACTCTGATCTCCTCCTTAGGGTATCTACTCTATATTTCGCGTATCTCCTAATTAATGCGATGTGGCTTTGAAACGCTTGGCCAGTCGGCCCTCCATGTGCAGCAATTAACATAGATCCATAGCCGTACTTAATCGAATCATCTACTCCCATTATTGTAGTAAACTTAACACTACCAATTTCGTTAAGGATATATTCAGACAAATCAGCTAGCCGAGTCGCTATATATTTATCCTGCTTAATATGCTCTCTCAGCAAGTCGAAAAATTCCGTCTCTTCGTCACCGTCTAACTTATAAAGATATAGTTCAATATCGCCATAATTTCTCTTTTCAAACCCTGAAATCCTTATAGTTAAAGATCCGGCCAGATTTTCATCCAAAGCCTTAACGGCAAGATAAATCTTTAATTGCGAATTTCTAGCTATTAAATTTTTATTACGATCGGAATAAGCTTGAGATATCTTATTAGCTAATTCTACTAGTTTTGAGAACTCTGTCGTTTCTAGATCCCACAGCTCGGTGTAAGGAGCTACAAGGGGAGAAGGGCCATAAATAGCTCGAGGATATGCTGAGAACACTGCTCTTATGAAGAAAATATCATTAATAAATTTCATATCCTCCATTTGTTTTATGATTCTTGCTGCCATCTTTATTTTTTCTCTATATTGCTCTGAAGGCCAGCCACCAATGCTAGTAAGTAACCGCAATCAGCTTCACCAGTGTTCATTTACCACAGTACTACAGTAATACTATTATATGTCTTGTACCTAAAAGAACGGGCGTCCAAGTCTTACCTAACACCAGATAATAGAGATGTTATCGGCTAAAGGTAGGCTCTTGTGCTAGTAGGTCTTCTAGCTCCGCCTTGTATATTTCTAGGCGATCTAGTGCTTTTCTTTTACACTCGTTGCACTCAGCCAATACTCTCGCTAGGTCTCTTTCGAGCTTTACTAGTACCTTAGAGAATTATCTTCTAGGAGCTCTTTAGTTATAATCCATAAAATGTGCGGTGAAGCTTGTGGGGGTGTTCTGCGCTTTGACTTAGGGTTTCCCTCAAGTATAGTATATCTCCTATTAATAAAGACGTCTTAGTTGGTGTGTCCTTGTTTGTGCATTAGTTCGCCTATTAGTATTCCTGTCCCGGCTGCCCCCCTGATCGTGTTGTGCCCTAGTATTATCATTTTTATCGTGTTGTTCTCCTGGTCTATCTTGATCCTCCCGGCTGTGACTGTCATGCCGTCTCCGGCGTTCCTGTCTAGTCTTGGTTGTGGCCTGTTTTCTTCGTGTTTGACTATTACTGGTTTCTGTGGGGCTGTGGGTAGCTTTAGGTTTTTGATCTTGTTGCCCCTGTATTCTTCCAGCGTCGCCGCGACTTCTTGGGGGGTTTGGGGTGTTTCCTCGACTTCTATGAATACTGCTTCTAGGTGGCCGTCTAGTACGGGGACTCTTGTTGTGATGGCTGTCACCGTCATGTCTGCTTGTGTTATCTCGTTGTTTCTTAGGCGGCCTAGTATCTTGCGCGTCTCTCGGGCTAGTTTCTCCTCCTCGCCTGGTATGTGTGGTATTATGTTGTCGGTTATCATGGTGGCTGGGACGCCTCGGAGGCCTGCGCCGCTGACTGCCTGCATGGTGGCTACCATCACCCTCTTTATCCTGTATTTGTCGTGGACGGGCTTTAGGGCGAGGGTTAGTATTGCGGTGGAGCAGTTGGGGACCTTGGCTATCCACCCCCTCCACCCGCGCCTGGCCTGCTTCTCGACTAGCACTGCGTGGTCCGCGTTGACCTCGGGGTTCAACAGTGGTATGTCCCTTTCCATCCTGTAGGGGCTGGCGTTCGACACGATCCTAGCCCCCAGCCTAGCCAACTCAGCCTCGACAGCGGCGGCCACGCTTGAGGATAGGGCGGAGAACACCAGGTCGAAGCCCTCTCGCGCCACATCTTCCACCCTGAGCTTTCTGAGACGCATCTCCCACACGTCCTCTCTCGGCTCCTCGTCGATCACCCACTCGACGACGTCACCATACCTGTAGCCGGCCTTCTCTGGCGATGCGTATAGGGCTTCGAGTTCAAACCATGGATGGCGCGATAGCCTGGCCACGAACCTCTGACCCACTATGCCCGTCGCGCCTAGAACCGCTACCCGGAGCTTCTCCACCATGCTAATACACCCCTACTAGGCCGTGGAGCGCGTTCACTAGAGCCGTCTCTAGGCTTCTGTCCACCTTGAAGGCCAGCGACTGGTTCCCGGGGGAGAGGATCATCTCGTGGAACTCCAGTCCAGCATTCCTGACCGCGGCGACTGCTCCCGAGACAAGCTCGGGAGAGGCGAGTCCAGAGCCTATGAGGGAGACGTGGGCCACGCCGTCTACCCTCCTTGAGGCGACTAGCTTGACCCTCGGGGGCTTAACCTCGGGGACCCCGGCTATCCGGGTCCACCTGGTCCAGGCCCCGATCCTAACCTCGACGGGCCTGATAGTGTTTATGGGCTCGAAGGTCCTCGGGTGCAGTTTCTTCACACCATAACTCGCGGCGACCGCGGCCTCCCTGTAACCGAGGGCCTCCACGCGGCGTGGCTTTGGGACGATGGCGGGGTCCGCGCTGTATATGCCGTCCACGTCTGTGACTAGGTGCACGTGCCTGGCGTCGGAGAGTGCCGCCAGGGCTGTGGCCGTATAGTCGGAGCCTCCCCTACCCAAGACCACCACTCCCTCCTCACCCATAGCCACGAACCCGTCTACTACCACGGCCTGGTACTCCCCTAGCCTCCCCGCGATAGCGCTGAGCCTGGCCGAGGTCTCCCGGTAGTCTATCCTGGAGTTCAACGGATCTCCCCAAGCCCTCACGAGTTCAGGCGCTGGGATTTCCACGGCCTTAACTCCCAGGCTCTGGAGGCTTTGGACCAGGGTCATGCGGCTCGCGGCCTCGCCTATCGAGAGGAGCCTAGCCTTCACCCAGGGATCTACAATGCCGCCTCCAACTTTTTCAAGGGGCTCCAGCACCTTGCTTATCATCGATTCGAGGCTTGCCCCTCCAACCCCTCCCGCTATGGATAGGACCCTGTGTATCGCCTCCTCTTTGGCCTCCATGGAGCCCTTGAGGGCCTCTAGTATCAGGTCTGTCACGCCGCTCGCGGCCGAGACCACTGTGATTACCCTAATGCCCCTCGATAGATAGTGTCTCTGCAGCGACTCGGCTGCTCGTAGATAGTCTCTGGCGGACTCTAGTATCGAGCCCCCTATCTTCACGACCACCCAGGCCATCGCTATCACCAGCTACTGCAACGCTGAGAGAACCGTTGCCACAGTGGTGGACCTTGCACAGTCTCCAGTGTCTCTTGTCGACAATGATTCGCTTCGTTATTACGATGGTAATCAAAACCATACACGATTAGCCTCCTTGGTAGATGCTGACTATCCAGGCAACAGCAACCAGTTGTGGGAGAGGTTAGAAGTGTCAGCCCCAGAGCCACGCTATAGAGAGAGCCATGGCCTATACAGTTTAACGGAGTAAACCCTATGTAGCCCGGAGGAGAGAGGAGTCCGCGGACAGCTACCTCGTTTGGAGCAACTGCCTCACCTAAGCCATCCAAGACAACACTATACATTATAAGGATTCGGAAGAGACGCTATATATAACCACATATTACAATTTATGATGAAATGAATGGGGATGCTTAATTGAGGATATTTAACAATATTTATTATTTTATTTTAATATTCGAAGTGCCGCTGGTAAAGGCTGAAAAGAATAGAGAAATCTTATAGCTGGTGTCATACTACTGCTAATCGTGGGGTAAGTGGGAGAGGTGGGATTTGTGGAGATAGTTGTTATTGACAAGAAGGGTAGGATTGTTATCCCTAGTCGAGTTAGGAAGAAGCTTAACCTGAAGAACGGGGATAGACTACTTGTCTTAAATATTAGAGATGACGCTCTAGTTCTTAAAAAGATTGACGTTGAAAAGGTGCTACGAGAACTCGCCGAAGAGGTCGCAAAGGCCGGGCTAGACCTAGAGAAGATTTCTAGCGAGGTCGAGGAAGAGGCTAACAGAATTGCAAAAGAGAAGATTTCTTCTAGATACTAACGTCTTTATAGCAGCCTTTAAATCAGGCTATACCGAGACGACACGCCTTATCCACAAACTTCTCAGTGACCCCAGCATAGAGGTTGTTATTAATAGTGTTCTTCTCGAAGAGTACAGGTCTTGGCTGGATAAACTCTCAAGCAAGCTTCCACATATAAGAGAGCAAGCAGGAAATCCTTTATTCACTAATCGTAGGTAAAGCGGTTCTAGTCGAACCAGATCATAATCATATAGATATATGTAAACCTTTTATTCCAGAAAAGAAATACGCTGATCTATACCATGCTGCAACCTGTCTAAAAGCAAATGCTATACTCATAACAAACGATAATGACTTTAACAGAATAGCTGAAACTGGAATTATAAAGGTGTGGAGTATAACAAAGGCTATAAGAGAACTTCTTAAATAAAAATAAAGAAAACCTATCACAACTCACCAACGTTTCCTTCTACGATGATTTTAATTTTTAGGAAGGCTTCGACATCTACCTATGCCTAACCGTTGTCCCAAAGCCCTAGGTGGAAAGCGTGATGTCATGATGGAGCTAGTATGGATACACGGGCTCTCGGTACTTGTCCGAGTAGTCTTGGCAGGTTCCTCTTGGGTACCAGGTATGTCCAGGGCGCTATTCTTCGCCCGCCGAGTTCTTTGATGAGGCCTCCGACATGGTATGTCTTACCCTTGACTGTCACTCTCTTGCCCTCTAGTAGAACTCGTAGCTTCTCCCTTCCCCGCTTATCCCTTGGAGGCTCTACCTTGACTATAACTGGCTTGTCTAGGCTCAGTATTCCCTGCGCGTAGAGTATTCCCTTGTAGAGTACTGCCTCCCATACATAGGGTCCCTCGTCCTCAACGGCTCGCGGGACCTTGGAGGTCGTCCTGGACTCTCTGAAGCCCCGTAGTAATATCTCTGGCTTTAGCGCAACCCTGTTCTTCACCATATAGATATGCATGGCGGCGGCCAGCCTGTAGTCGAGTAGGCGTCTGGAGGCGATGTAGAGGGCCAGGTATACTCTCTCACGCTCGCCGAGCTCCTCCGCCCACTCCGGTAACTCAATGCAAATCACACACTCACAAGTGGGCTCGTCGATGCAAAGAGTCCAATCTCTGAGGGCAGGTATGAGGGCACCGAGATCGACTTTCACTTGAATCACCTTTCTTTATTTGTTAAATATCTTTTGATGAAGGCATCTATTCTTCTCTTAGCAACCTCATATCTCGAAGGCTCTACTTCGCCAACAATGCATTCGAGAAGACCGAATAGTCTCTGGGGTTTGACTTCAGCACTCATAGCTTTAATAATTGGAGCCAGGTGCTCGATAGAGGAGCCAAGAGCCTTAGCGACTAGCGTAGCATGGCCCTCAAGCACCCTCAATTCTCCAACTACCACAGTGTGCTCCAATAGGACTCTCGGAATGAAGAAGTCGTGTATAGGGTAGACAATTTCCACGGGCTTGCCAGCGTCTACATAGAAGCCACCGGACTCCGATCTTCCTATACTAAGCCCGAGAGCTAGCATCCTCTCCTCAATCCTATCGTCGAATACTACCATGGGCTCGTCGATATACACATCAATATCCTTGGTTTCCTCTAGATACCCCGATGGGAGCCAGCCCTGGAGGATTAACGCATAGGTGCCAATAATTACCGGCTTATAGCCTAAACGCTCAAGCTCCCGGTATATGCTCCTGATAACACCCTCCAGGCCATACACTCTTTCACCCCTATATACTGTTTTCTGCCGGTTGCATATAACAGCTGTGTTAGCTGGACGGTTATGGCTGGTACCATGCTTTCCTGATGGTGCCCCTGCATACCTTTAACCCTAGCTCTTCAAGGCTTTTGATTAGGTTTAGGGTCTTCTCTAGTGGTGGCTCTTGTAGCTTGTTGCCCCAGTTGTCGTATCCTATGTATACTCCCCGGGGCTCTATCCTGGCTATCCACCTGGTTAGGGTTTCCTGGTCGAAGTCTAGTATTGGCTCGACCACCACTAGCTTCTCCCTCCACTCTAGCCCCGCCATGGCCCTGTATCTCTCGCTGGGCGGTGGGGCCTTTGAGAGGCTCCTGGCGAGTTCGTCCCTGTTGGTTTCTATTGTTGCGCCGAGCACCACGTTGCCGGGCATGGAGTCTAGGAACTCATGGTACCTGGAGGGGTTCTTGGTTAATAGGAGGAACCGGGTGCCCTTGTTCTTCCTGATCGTGTTTAGTACGAGGGCTATCCAATCCCTGGGCACCCAGTCTCCGAAGAGGTCTCCCATGTCGCTCACGAACACGTAGGAGCCGGGCTTGAACCTCCGCCTCAGCTCGTACCTGTGTAGCTTCGGCTTGAATCCCACATCCCTATACTTCCTGGTGTCCTTGAGCCGTGTTTCAACGAGCCTACGGGCGTAGCAGTAGGTGCAGTCGTGTAGGCACCCGGTGACTGGGTTCCACGTGAGGGTTATCTTGCAGACGTCGTCCATGCTATCCGCCGCCAGCAGCCTTCTCCCTCGTGTGGTGTATATGCCCTGGGAGCTAGAGGGTCCCTCCACCCCTGCCGGCTAGCTCTAGTATCTCTTCGACGGTATTATCGTCTGCACGCCACAATCCACGGGTCCTCAGAGTCTTGACCCCCAGAGGCCTGTAGACTTCTAGGTCGTAATCACTGTCTCCCACGAAGACGATCTCGCACCTCCTAAAGCCGGCCTCCAGGAGCATCTCCAGGTGGGGCTTGCCCTTCCCAATCCCCCTGTCGGGGTCGTGGCAGAGTATATAGTCGAAGAGCCCCTTAACCCAGTCTAGGCCCTCTATGACCCTGCACTCGTTGTTAGTCGAGAGCGCTACCCTCAGGCCGGAGCGCTTCAACAGTTTAATCCTCTCGACGACCCTCCCGGCGGGCTTCACATCTCTCAGAGACTTGATCTTGGATTCCTCGAAGCGGGCGGCGATTCCTTCTATCATCTCCCCCGGCACACCCATCGCCTGTAGCTGGTCTCGGAAGCTACGGCCAGCCGTGGCCAAGTACACCTCCCTGACATAGTCTTCGTCAAAGCCTCTAACAATGTTGGAGACTATCTGGGAGGCTAGCCCTGCGTACACCTCCATGGTGTCGATGATGGTGCCATCTAGGTCAAACATTACAAGCCTCAGCCTACACCCAGACTCCACTAGAGGGACCCTCTCTGCAACCGTCATAGGAAACCCTCTAGCAGCCCCGTTATAAGAGATGGGGGGAGGGTCCCTCTAGGGGCCACCCCCGAAGGCCGGATAGGACGGATAAGGGAGATCCCGAAGCCCGGAATATGGAGAACGGTTTTCCTGCGCGTGACTGTATGGTAACCTGTATAACTCGTTTATGGTGCCTATCTTTAGTGGGTCGGGTATCCCTTGTCTGGTAGGCTCCTAGCCGTTTTAAGGAGTCTCTCCGAGGCCGAGCTGGGTACTGTGAGGCCCGTTGAAGTATTCGGGGAGAAGATGATCCCCGTCATCGACAGGGGGCCTAGGAAGCTGTTGAACACGGCGTCTCTACTGGTTAACCTAGCCCCACTGAAGAGTAAGCTGAAGACCTTCAACAGGCTGAGCGTGGAGGAGAGGCGGGAGTGGCTGGAGAGGCTGAGTCCCGAGAGCTTGATCAGCGATTTGATCGGGATGTTCGAGTTCCTCCTGCTCGCAGCGTACTATACCGATGAAGGGGAGGCTGGGAAGATAGGTTACAGGAGGAGCAACCGTCTCCCGCCCGTCACCGAGTGTAGACACGTCGAGCTCTCCGCGTCCAAGGGGCCTGGAGAGAGTTATGACGTCGTGGTTGTCGGCAGCGGTGCTGGCGGTGCCGTCGTGGCGTGGAGCCTGTCGAGGGAGGGGTACCGTGTCGCAGTCTTCGAGGCGGGGCCGGAGCCCAGGCTTGAGGAACTGTACGGGGAGCACCCAGTCTACAGGGCTTTGAAGTATTATTGGGATAGTGGATTGACGTTCACCTGGGGAGTCCCTAGCATCAGTCTCCCCTTTGGAAGGGTCTTAGGCGGGACTGTAACCGTCAACTCCGGCACCATGTTCCGGGTCCCCGAGGACGCCTTGGCCGAGTGGAGGAGGGAGACGGGGGTGAACATCGGCCTTGACGAGCTAGGGGAGGCATATAGGATAGTCGAGGAGAGGCTCAATGTAAAGCCCGTCCCCGAGGCCCTCCTAGGCGGTAACGCGATGGTCATGAGGAGGGGCGCCGAGTCCCTAGGGCTCAGCCATGGCCCAGTTCGTAGGCCCATCTCCGGGTGCAGGGGGCTCGGGGAGTGCGCCTTCGGCTGTCCATGTGGTGGTAAGGTTGATATGAGGCTCGGCTTCCTGAGGGAGGCGGTTGAGAACGGGGCCGAGATCTATACCGGCGCCGTCGTCGAGAAGATACTCGTGGGGAATGGCAGGGCTGTCGGCGTGGTTGTTCGTTTAGGGAATGTATCGAGGAGGATCGCGGCTAGAGCCGTGGTTGTCTCTGCTGGCGCACTCAATACTCCAAGGCTGCTGAAGAAGTCCGGGGTCGGGTCTAGGAGCCTGGGGCGCCACCTCCATATACACCCGGCTGCTGGCGTCAGCGCCGTTATGCCGGAGGCCATCTATGGCTGGAGGGGTACCATGCAATCATACTACGTGGACGACCTCCTAGAGGAGCATCACACCCTGCTCCTGGCGACTTTCCCCCCGCCCGGCATTGGGTATAGTGCTGCGAGCCTCCCAATAGGCGAGCTAGCTAACTATCCGAGGCTGGCCTCTATCGGAGTCCAGACCAGTGATTCGTGCGTTGGCAATGTCTTCGGGTTCAGGCTCTTCGGCGTCGCCAGGTACAACCTATGCACGAACGACCTGGAGAAGGTGAAGGCCGGCATCAGGCTGTCGGCCGAGATCCTATTCGCGGCCGGCGCGGAGAAGGTCTATCCACCGTTGAAGAGGGGCCGGGGCGTTAGGAGTCTCTCCGAGCTCGATAGGCTCCTTGAGTCTACAGGGCCCCGGGGCTACAAGCTGAGCGCCTACCACCCCATGAGTACTGCCAGGATGGCTAGCGACCCCGATGCGGGTGTCGTCGACGGGGGTGGTAGGGTTTATGGAGTGGAGAACCTTTACGTGGCTGACGCCTCGGTCCTCCCGTCGACGACCCGGGTGAACCCACAGCTTACAATTAACGCCATTGCACTGATTATTTCGAGGAGTATCTCTAGGGACTTGGGTGGCCCGAGGTGAGGTTCTGGGGTATAGTCAGGGTCTTGGCCCTGCTGGCTTTTCTAGGCTTCGTCATCGTCGGCCTAGTCTTCGCCTTCTCGCCCACGACATTCCCTGGCACGGGCGTGGACAGCGATGCAGCGCTGTGGCACTCTCTGGCTCTCGCATTCATGGCCACTGTATCGATTCTAGCCCTGCTGGTGGCGGTGAACCCGGAGAGGTACTGGGCCATGCTGCTCCCGCTGGGGGTTGGAAAGCTTGTTTCGTCGGTTTCAAGCATGGCCTGGTACGCTAGGTATCCTACAGTCGGGGCCCTGAAGCTGAACTCGATGGTCGACGGCGCTATAGCGCTGGTCTCGCTCGCGCTATACGTGGTGGCTCTCAACAAGTCGAGGAGGTGCTAGTAGAAATCCAATGCCACGATCATTTACCTCCCCATGCCCTCCGAGGGCTTCAAAGGCTTTTCCCCGCGGGGCAGCCTGTTACATGTGGTGGGGCCATGTTATGGCGAGGCTCAGGTTCCGGGTGGAGATAAACGCGCCTGTAGACAGGGTGTTCGGGTTCATCGCGGATGGCGTGAACGCGCCAAAGTGGCATCCATCGATAGTCAGCGCTGAGAGGATAGAAGGCACGGTTCTAGGGGTCGGATCGACTGTCAGGTACCGGGCCAGAGTCGGGCCGCTAGACCTCATCTGGGTGACGAGGGCTGTGGAGTTCGAGTGGAATAGGGGGTTCCGAGACGTCATGGTTAGGGTTGAGAAGGGTCCCCTCGCCTGGTACGAGCTCACAGGCATATTCAAGCCGGGAGGCAGAGGGACCCTCGTGGAGATGGAGCTAGACTACAGGCTTTCATGGGGGCCGATCGGGCCGGTCCTCGACTCCCTCGTGGTTGCTAGGAGGATAAGCGCCCACATGCATGAAGGCCTACAGAAGGCGAAGAAGCTTCTAGAATCTGGGGAATGGTATCCACTGGCTTGATATGGCTTGAGGGTCCCTCCCCAGCCCTTCCAGGTAAGGAAGCCGTAAATTGGGACTGGTAGGGTCGATAGCTTGCGTAGACATGTGTTCGGGGAGAGGCGAAGAAAGTGGGGGTTAGCGGTTCCTCCTCGTCTTGGCGAGGAGAACCAGGAGGGCTATGGCTAGGGCTACGAGTGCTAGGAGGCCGCTCTCCGGTACTGGCTGTGCGTTTAGTACCTGCACGGTTTTCTGGTCTGTGTCGGTGTTGCCGGCTAGATCGTAGACTACTGTTGTGATGTTGTAGGTGCCGTCTTGGTATTTGGTGGTGTCCCATTCATAGGTGTAGGTTGGGTCTGTGGGGTTGTCGGGGTCGACTGTCTTGTTGAATACCAGGGTCCCGTTGATGTATATGGTTACGTATCTTAAGCCTATGGCGTCGCTGGCGTCGACTGTTATGTTGACGGTCCCCGTCAAGTCTTGCCCGTTGCTGGGGGACTGTATGGTTGCGCTGGGGGGAGTGTTGTCTATAGTAATGAATCTTGTAGTCGCGTTAGCGTTGCCGGCCCTGTCTACCGTGTAGATCGTCAGGTTGTACCGCCCATCCTGGTACCTCGTGGTGTCTAGGTTGTAGGTGATGGTTCCTGTGGAGGTGTCGTTCTCTATGAGGGTGCCGTTGAGGTAGATCCTGTACTCCTTCGGGTGCCTGTCGTGGGTTGAGAACTTGACCTGCCTGGTGCCCCTGATGTAGGAGTTGTTGCCTGGAGTGTCTACGATCAGCGAGGGCGGGGTATTGTCTATGGTCACGAGTATCCTGTACTCGGAGGTCTGCCCGTCCTCGTCTACCGCTGTGACTTTGAGCCATAGTGGGCCGTCACTGTAGCTCTTCGTGTTGAGCGTGTAGCTCGTGTAGCCGGTCCTCGTCGTGGATGAGATGACCGTGTTGTTGGCGTAGAGCCTCGCGGTGTCGAGGTTATCGTCGTAGACGTAGTACCTGATCGTCAGGTAGCCGGATACAATGCTGTTGTTGATGGGCTCCGTTATGTTCGCAGAGGGCTTGCTATTCTCGATTTCCACTCCTATGCTAACGATGCTTGTATGGCCTGCGTAGTCGTATGCGATAGCGTATATCGTGTGGTTGCCGTCCTTGAAGATGGACGTATCGATCCTGGCAGAGTTATTGCCCTCGAATAGGATCGCGGCGGGCTGCTCGTCCACAAGGATCACAACCGCCATAACACCATAGTCGTCGCTGTAGGATACGTTAAACCATGCCAAGCCCTTCAAGACGGCGTTGTCGGCTGGAGATGTGATGCTAACTGTCGGGGGAGTAGTGTCGTTCTCTCGCGGCAGGTTTACCAGAGGGGGCCTATAGTATATGGTTGTCGTGTTGTAGACCTCCTCTGGATCCTTGGCGTCACACGACTCAGTAAACACTGGACCATTCGAGTCTCCCCAGTAGTTGTGTGTAGCGTTTACAGCCCCTCCCTGGACTCTGAGGCCGTAGCAGGTGTTGTTCGTCAGCGATGAGTAGTGCATGTAGAGTGTTCCACCGTTCACGTATATCGGCGTGCCAGTGGAATGGTTGGCTACTAGGTTGCCGGTATAGACTGTCCCCCTGTACATTAATGAGAGGAAGTAGCTATTGCTGGAGCTACTCACTGTAGCGTCCAACCCAATATTCGCTAGCCCGAACTCTCCTCCACTACTGCTATAAACGTAGATCATCTTGCCCGTAACATTATTAAACACGACCCCGTCGATGAAAGCACGGCTAGTATAGTATCTTGCATCGAGCAACCCCGCGTACGCTGGATTAGTTATGTTATAGACTCCCCCTCCCGTGACGTATACGAGCGCTCTCTCAATATGCACGCCTGGGACCCCAATAAAGCTGGCATCGTCTATCCTAGCGGACCGGACATCCTTCAAGATCAACACGTTGTCGCTAATCCCGGTTTTGCTGGATGATTCTACGGTCACGTTCTTCCAGTAGACTCGTCTCACCTGTTCCAGGTCGAACTTCTTGCCACTGGCTATCGTCACCCTAGTGTTTACTAGGTCGAACTCTAGGCCTGGATTGCCGGTGTTGCAGTACATCCTGGTGATCTCATGGTTTAGGCTTCCCTCGATGGTCGCGTTCCAGTTTATCACGGAGTTGTATATGCCTATGGACACCTGGGCCGTCGTATCCACTAGCCTATAGGCTGTCCCCTCTATCCTAGTGTTGTTTAGGACTAGTCCCTCTCCAGTGCCCCCGTTTAGCTCGACTTCGAATAATATCAGGCTCGTCTTGGCGTTTATCCTCGAACCTTCTATTGTCAGGGTCGAGCTGTACTCCGTCTTGAATACAGGGGCGTCCTGCCTCTCGTAGGAGTCCAGCGCTCCATTGTCGCTGTAGGGGGCCGTTATGCTAGCGTTCTTGACCGTCATTGTGGAGGAGTAGAGCTGGACCACCCCTGGGTATCCCGTGATGCCGGTATTCTCTGCCTCGACGTGAGACATCACGGCTATTATCTGGCCGAATCCATGTAGGCCTATGGCGGTATCCCTGTAGAGGTATGTTATTGGACGTCCGTCGATCAGGTTGCCCTGTATCTCGTGTAGGGTCTGGCCTATGCTAGAGGGCTTCAACACTATGCCGCCAGGAGAGCTTGCCCCAGACGTTATTCTATTGTCCGTTACCGAGGCTCCCTCGGAGGACTTTAGCAGGATCGAAACTATCTGTCCCTGGAGCGAGTTATCCTTTATCACCAGGCTACTGCTTGCATTGGTGAAGGACGCGACATAGATGCCGTATTTGGCTGGCCCTGTGAGGTTGTTGCCTGTGAGTGTCAGGTTGAGGTTTCCAGCGTTACCGGCGTCGAGGTAGACTATGGAGTCTATGTACCCCGAGGCTATGGTGCTCTCAAGTTTTGAGGCGTTGACCAGCAAATACCTCGGATGCGATAGAGCTAGGACGTATGAGGATGATCGGGGGCTCTCCGTCTCGACCGTCAGGTTTGAGGACTGTATTATAAGCCTGTTATCGTTTACCACCGCCCTGTAACCGGCTGTGACGCTGGAGTGGTATATGGAGAGGGATTGTGGAGGCGATATGTCTGTTGACCCGGCCGCTTTTATCCCCGTGGAGGCGCTTGTGATGTTTGAGTCTGTGATGCTCAGGGTCGAGTACTTGATCGCCTGTACTGCTATCGAGTTGGATACAGTGGACGTGATGGAGGTCTTGTCCATTTCCAGAGTGCTATAGCTTATTAGTAGGGCGTTCGCGAACTGGTAGTCGCTTCCGCCCCATATCTCCGAGTTGTTTAAAGTCACGTCGCTCGCGTTGACCAGAGCTATGCTCCTGGTATATTGCGAGGTTGTCGACGAATTGATCCTCAACCCCTCCAGGTCTATGTTGCGTGAGTCTAGGACTAGGATTGCCGCGTGGAAGACGCTGTTGTTTGTCGTTATGTTGCTAACCTTGATGTCCGAGGACCCCGCTATTACCAGTGGGTTCGGGATGCTCTCTGTGAAGGACATGTTGCCTACCTCGATGTTGCTACAGTTGTATATGAAGATCTGCGCATAGCTTCCCGACAACTTGCTGCTGCTAGAGCCTCTGTAGACTACTATCGGCTTCCCGTCGAGGGATGACTTCACGTTTGACAGGTATAGGTTTACCCTCTCCGACATTCCACCGTCAAAGAAGTTTTTATCGGTCGATATCTCTATGCCCGGGATCTCAGAGTCTGATACGTGTATCTCGGCGCCCTTCACGTCGCCGATGTATATGCCGGGGACTCCCTCCTCTCCGGGTTTCCTGGTCACCGTTAGGTTCTTGATGTGTACCTCTGTGTCTCTGTTGGCTTGATGTATCTTTACGCCACTCTGCTCTCCATAGTAGTAGCCCTGTGTCACGTTGATTATCTTAACGTTGGTTAGGTTGATGCTGAAGTGTTCTTTGAGGGACTCGTACACGTAGACGCCGTCGTTACCCGGGTTCGTTATAGCCGAGTCTATTATGGTCACGTTTGTGTTCTCGGCTTTTATCGACTGCGCGTTTAAGTCCCTGGCGTAGAGTTCAGAGTAGTCCACGTCTATTTTACCTGTGAACGTAGAGTTCGTCACACTAGCGTTCAGGAACACATTATAGCTGCCGGACACCGTTAATGTGCCGCCTGTAACGTTGTGTATTCGTAGGTTGAGCTTCTTGTAGGAGTATACCTTGATTGTATCCGCCTTGGAGCTGGTTAGATTCAATGTTATATTTGAGGGGATTCTAGTAGTGGAGGCAGAGTAGGAGATGAAGATATCGCTCCACCCCGTCAGCTTTCCGTCTAGGAAGTCCACGCCCGTTATACTGAATACCGTGTCGCCCTCGACCTTGATCATATAGTTCTGCGGTACGTTGCCGTCCTCCGACTGGGTCCTCAGACCGTTTACGGAGAGCCTGCCCAGCGTCGCCTCCACTCCGTCAGTCTTTGTATCTACATGGACTAGGATCTTCATGTAGTATCCCTTGTAGGTTATCAGCGCGTTATGGAACTCTAGCCTCGGGGATTCGCCTGAGGCGCTGATGCCTGGTCCGCTGTTGCCGCCTATGTTCTCTAGTGCGGAGTTGTTTATGGTTAGTGTTCCGTTGTCAACGTAGACTGTGTACTTGTATCCGCTCGTAGTATTGATCTTCGAGTTATCGTTGAGGTCTAGTTCTCCCTTTACAGTCACGTTGTACTGAAAATCTTTTGTCTCGTCTAGTATTATGGTAGAGTTCTCTAGGATCAGCTTTCCGCCTGGCTCTATTATTAGGCTTCCTTGTATGGTTAGTACGCGGTTTCGTAGGGTTGTAGTGTTTGCTATAACGAGGTCGCCTGATCCTCCATCCTCTCCGTGTGTTATTAGGAGTGTTGCGGTTAGAGCCAGTGATAGTAGGATGATTAGCTTCATCCACTTATAGTTCATCGATGAGACGCCTCGCTGATATAACTAATTCATTTTATAATAAACTATGTTATAAAGTATTGTGTCGCCTCCTATTTAAGGTTCAGATGCTGCGCCTCAAACCGGCTTTATTAACCCTGATATAAAATCTTTATTAAGACCCATATTACACAATCACCCCCTAATTAAGTCTTGGATCCAGCCTAAAGCCGGTCTATTTCTATATAGAGGAAAACGCCCTCCGGGGTCCACGTATTAACACGGGGCTATGCGGCCCCCAGGGTTTACTGTCGTCGGGGCTAACCTGTCTTGGAGTCTCTCTTGCCTGCGAGGTATTGGGAGAGGTAAGATGTCAGCTCGTTATAGGCCTCGGCTCCCTTCTTTGTGAGAGCGACGATCGACCTCGGGCCCGACTCCGTGATGGTTCTACGGTAGGTCACGAGGCCGTGCCTGTGTAGGTACCGGATGTTTGAGTCTAGATCGCCCCATGACAGGTTTGTGGCCTTCCTAAGCTGGGCCATCGTGAGGGACCCCCTGATGTAGAGTATCGTTGTTATTATGAAGCGCTTGTGGTTGAAGAGTATCTGGGCCTCCCGGGATAGCTGCATGTGAGGGGTCCCTCTATCCGGCATATCTATCCGCCGAGCTCCTCCAGGGCCTTGTATGCGCTGTGCGTCCCGGCGATTAGGTATGATATGAGTAGTAGGCCTATGGCTATGTCGATGGAGCCCATGTATAGTACGAGGGGGGAGGTGGCTAGCATGATTATCGACGCTACTAGGTGTGGGAACGTGTACTCTGACCTCATTAATAGGTAGATTACCAGTAGCAGTACCGCTAGTGGTGGGTACCATGAGACGCTGCTGGCTGAGGGTATGAGTTCTCCTACTAGGTATGAGGCTATCCCTATGCCGAAGAAGATTAGCATGAAGAGTACCAGGGCGTACTTCGACCTTGAAGCCTCCCTTTCTACCCCGAGGCTTCTGACGATCTTTGAGAGGAGTGTGCCGTGTAGGTAGGTTGCTATGAGGACGCCGAGTATAATCCCGCCCGTGTTCCAGTAGTCGGGGTTGCCCCCGAGCATCTCCCCGAGCCCTTTAGCCACTAGGAGGGGGCCTATGACTCCGAGGGAGTATACGTAGAATGAGAATGATGATGCTATGTGGTTTAGGAACTTCCTTATCTTAACGGCTATGGCTGCTACATCGGACATTTCACGGATTAGGGCTTCTCTGTCCTCCTCCAACCCTCCTTCTTCCCCCTGTTAGATCCCTCCAGGGGCTTCTTATTTAGTTTATATGAGGCTCTGAAATTCAGAGTTTCGCCTGGCCCTGGCAGGCCCGTCACCCCGCTAGTATAATATCTCTCACTTGTTTTCATTAATTAGAAAGCTTTATAGCACTCCATGCTATAGGGTTAGAGTGGATCCCCGTATAGCAGGTCGAGCTGGTGGTCGAGTCGCCCGAGCCAGCCGAGAAGCTAGATGTACTGCTGAACACGATAAAGAACAAGGTAAACATCCAGATACTAATGCTACTGAGCATGAGACCCTCGTACACGAGGGAGATAGCGGAGGTACTCCAACAAGACGAGACATCGATATCTAGAAGGCTGAAGCACCTTGAGAAGCTAGGCGTTGTAAGAAGCCGCTGGAAGAGGATAGGCGGTAGGAACGTGAAGATCTACGAGTTAAACATAGAGGGATTCAGTATCAGGTTCGATGGCGGGGCCCTCGAAGTATCATTCTCCAAGGGCGAGACCTATAGAGACGTGGTTAGGCTGAGGAGGAGCATAATCCCAGAATACCAGGACCCCATAGGGAGGGAGGAGGAGCTATACGCGATACACTCCTCTAACGCTCCAATAATACACGTCTGGGGCCTGCCAGGCGTTGGGAAGTCGAGCCTAGTAGCATGGTACATTAGGCGCTATAGAGGGAGCGACCCCGTATACTGGTACACTCCAATCCCTTCAGACACTGGAGAGACGCTGAAGTGGAAGCTATCCCTCCTGGCATCAACGATAACTGGGATGGATGCGAGAAGCATACTTAACAGTGGCGTCGAAACCCTCGCCAGGCTACTGAGCATGCATTCGGCTGTGATAGTGTTCGACGACTTCCACGAGATAGGCAAGGAGCCTAGAGAGTACGCCCTCTCCCTAGCCGAGAAGATCGAGAACCCGGCTAGGGTCTTCATTATATCAAGGTATAGGGAGAAGAAGCTCCCATACTGGAAGGGCAGAGTACTCGACTTAGAGGTCGGGCCCCTACCCCCTGAGGCGACGGCAGAGCTATTAGAGACGCTAGCCAGAGATATAACCATCAACCTGTCGAGGAGTGATGTCGCTAGGATCGCGAAGTCGAGCGGGGGCATACCACTCCTAGTACACGGGATCATAAACCTGTACAAGTCAACGGGACTACCGCTGGACGAGTGCATAAACAGGGCGGTGACCTCATACTACGAGTCGGAGATAGGCGAGATACTCGGCGAGAACGACAAGCTAATACTCGAACTACTGATAGCTAGTGGAGGGACCCTGCCAGCGGAGACGCTATGCGATATACTCGCCCTCAAGCAGATAACCTGCTCCAGGCGGCTAAACGCTCTCAAGAGGCTCGGCTTCATCGAGGTATTGGATGATGAGGTGAAGGTTAGGGAGCGGATAGCCGGCTTGCCAAAAGTAGCCTCTACACACAGGCTGAGGCTCCTGGCGAGGCAAGTGGCCCGGGCCCTAAGCAGGCACCCGGACATAAAACGGAGGATGCAGGGCCTGCTCCTCATGGCAGAGAACTGCTTCATAGACGATATAGTCCCGGTGATCGAGGAACGCCTGCTATATGGTTCGAGCTGGATGACCTGCTGCTTCGGCCTATACCATAGTATAGTCGGGAAGCTCCAGTACTGCAGCGGGTTAACGCTATACCAGCGATCCCTATTCACGATAGAGAAGACTTTGATCGAGGTTTCAACAAACAAGCTAGGCCTCAAAGAAGGAGTCAAGACACTACAGAAACACGTCGAGCGGCTGAGGAGCAAGAAACCACTATACGCCAGGGTAGCTGCCCTCCTCGCAGGCCTGCTCGTGAAAACGGGAAAGATGGACGAGGGAAAGAATCTACTAGACGAGGCGAAGTCCATCTACCAGGAGCTACCCCGGGATCTGAAGAAGGTTATAGAGCCAACAATCCTTGGGAGCGATACCGTTATCGCATTCTACGAGGGCGACCTGGAGAGGGCTCTAAACAACTCGATAAGAGAGGCCCAGATAGAGCTTGAGAAAGAGGACTTCGGTAACTATGCCGTCGCACTGGTCCACATAGCAGTCATACAGAGCTACATGGGGGAGATAAGCGGTCTCAAGAAGACCCTAGCCGAGGTAGAGGAGGTCGCCAGCCTCCTCTACGGCGACTTGAGGGAGCATATAATGGCTCTCGCATCGCCGCTCTTCATATACACTAGCATCGTAGAGAGAGACCTCAGAGGAGCAAGGGCCAGGCTGGCCGAGGCCAAGGAGAACAGGTTCATCGGATACGTCGAAGGCGATATCCAGTGGGAGGAGGCGGTCCTAGACTACCTGGAGGGTGACCTGGATTCGGCGAGAGAGAAGGCGAGACGGATACTGGAGGATCCCCCGGAGGGGATGGTTGGTGACGAGCTGTTGTTGATGAGGGTGATCCTGGGCCAGGAGCCTTCCGAGGAAGAGGTGGCTAAACTCTCCGGTGGAATAATGAAGCTGTATCGCCTATTGAAAGCCCAGGGATAAAGCGGATCCGCCGAGGATGGGGGGGCTACCCGCCGCTTGTAGAGGAGTGGTTCCTGCCTCTAACCCTCTTTTCCAGTCTTCTAACCCTTAGCTCGTTCCCAACCCTGTAGAGTAGGAAGAGGGCAATCCCGGTTTCAAGCAGTGTGAAGACCGGGTCTCCCTGTAGGACCGCGTACAGGTCTAGTAGTAGTGTTCCCGCCAGGTTGAGCGTGTAGAGCCACAGCCAGTTCCTGACAGTGAAGCTGGCGAAGACTAGTAGCATCCCCGCGACTCCCAGTGCCTGTGTCGCATCAATCACTACTCGGTCGCCGGAGTGACTCACTGTTACATTCGACGGGGGATATAAGTGAAGCGTTCGACGAAGGTCTTCGTAGGAGGGTCCCTCTAACGCCCTCTACCATCCTATTCCTCGTGGAGTGGATGGCCTGGTCTCCTATAGAGTAGGATGAATGTGACCGTCGCCGCTAGGACCGTGGGGAAGACGCTTGCGAATGCCGCCTTATAGCCGAGGTAGTCTGCTAGCAGGCCCACGGTTATCGGCGAGATAGTCACTCCGAAGCTGAGCATCGCGTTGTAGATCCCGGTATATGTTCCCTCTAGGCCCTTAGGGGCTATGCTTCCTAGCAATGCCGTTGCCGCTGGGAAAGTCAACGCGCCAGCTAGGCCGAAGAGCAGCATGGAGGCGTAGATCCCTAGTGTATCCTTTGAGAGCCCAGCTAGTAATACCGCTATCCCGGCTAGCGGGTGGCTTACCACTACTAGGAGCCTCCTATCGACAATATCGGCTAGCCTGCCTGTCAGGGGTTGTAGTAGCGAGTAGGTTAGGCTGGCTAGGGCCATTGCAACGGCCAGGTCTCCCAGGCTTAGGCCTAGCTCGCTCGTCATATACCTTGGATAGATGACCACTAGGGCGCCCATCGCGTAGAGGAGTGTGAAGGCGACTAGTCCAAGGCTTATCAGGCGTGGATCCCTGACCGAGGCCCTCTTCTTCGACCGCCTCTCCCCGTAGGCCCTAGTCTCCTTTATAGCAAGCGAGGCTAAAGCCGCTAGAACTGCTAGTACCGCTGATAGTATGAAGGGGGCGTGGATTCCGAGCTTCGCGGAGACCCCTGGCCCCGCGACCGGGCCTAGGCTCATCCCGAGCCCGAAGGAGGCACCGAAGACACCCATGGCCGTGCCCATCGACTCGACCGGCAGCTCCGAGGCTAGTATTGATAGTAGGACTGGCCAGGTGGCTGCAGCCGCTATACCTTGCAGCGTACGCGCCAGCGCTAGCATAATCGTTGACTCGTCCCAGCCAAGCGGGTCTAGGGTTACGTGGAGGCCTAGCGCCTCCGCCACTTCACGGGCGTAGCCTATGAGTAGGACTGACAGGGCTACCCCTAGGCTTCCCCAGAAGACAAACCACTTCCTCCCCAGCCTGTCGGCCAGCCTGGCTAGCGGGATCTGGAATAGGGCTAGGGAGAATCCTCCTAGGGAGAATATGATTCCTATCGAGGTGTTTGGCTTGTCGCCTAGTGGTATCCCTTCTGCCTCGGCTAGGCTTGAGAGCAGTGGGCCCACTATTGATATCGAGAACATTACTGAGAAGGCTACTATCGCTATCGAGAGTAGCAGCTTCCTCAACCAGGCCGCCCCGGGGGACTACAATACGTGCTAGGATATTATAATGTTGTATTGTTATGCGGTTAAAAACCCGAGGGCTTGGAGGAGGATCGAGCCGGCTGGAGGGCTATACCCACCTCTTCTTCCGGTGATACCATTTCACGGTCTTGTAGCTGATCTTCTGGGCGCCCATGCCCAGGTAGAATTCCCTCACGTCCTTGTCTTCTCTAAGGACCTCTGCGGGTCCCTCTGTAGCTATCCTACCGTTCTCCATTATGTAGCCGTAGTCCGCTATCTCTAGGGCTTTCACGGCGTTCTGGTCCGCTAGTAGCATTGTGATGCCCTCGTTGTCGTGCATCATCTTGATGTTCTCGTAGACCTGGGTGACTATCTTAGGCGCCAGGCCAAGGCTCGGCTCGTCGAGGAGCATCAGCTTCGGCTTGGCTAGCAGTGCGAGTCCTATGGCTAGCATCTGCTGCTCCCCGCCGCTCAGGTATCCGGCCCTCCTGTTCCTGTGGACTTTGAGGCGTGGGAAGTACTCGTATACTATGTTGGGGTCCACTATGTTGCCCCATGCGAAGGCGACCGCGTCAATGTTCTCTTGGACTGTGAGCTCCCTGAATATCCTCCTGCCCTCGGCGACGTATACTATGCCTAGCTTGGCTATCCAGTCGGGGTCCTTGTTCTCTATCCTGGTCTTCTCCTCGAAGATTATCTCCCCGCGGGTGACCCTCCCCCTTTCGAGCTTTATAACGCCCGAGATCGCCTTCAGTAGGGTGCTCTTGCCGGCTCCATTGGGTCCTATGAGGGCTGTTATGCTGTTGCTCTTGACCACTAGGTTTAGGTTCTTTATTACAAGTATGAAGGGATGGTACATTATCTCCACGTTCTTCAACTCCACCATGTTCAAATCCAGTGCACCACATGACCCGACACTATAAGATACAATGGGAGGGAAAAAAGGATGTTACAAGAGTGGGCTACGCTAGCCCTGCTGGATGGTTATCTGCGCACAGTTAGCGCCCTTCGGCGGCTCAAAGGGCCCCTTGATCTTGAAGGTGCCATCAGTGTCGAGTACTACGACGTAACTCTTCACGTAGGGCACGTGGTTTCCTGGGCAGAAGCGTAGTACGTCGGCGGTCAGGCCTCCGAAGGAGAACGGCTCCCCGTTGCACGAAGATTCTAGTGCCGCCTTCAGGGCTTCTCCGCCCTTCTGCTGTAGGCTCTGGGAGTCGGTCCTCTCTATGGCCTGCACTAGTAGCCATACGTTGAGGAAGCCCTGGGTGAACCTTAGGTCTATCTTGTCGCTCGGCACGTTGAACATCTTCGCGGCCTCGCGGAGCGTCTCTATCCCCTTGGCTCCTAGGCTGTCGGCGAACATCGGGTATACGAAGGGCGAGACTCCGGCCATCCTGCCGTAGCCCGCCTCGCCTACTAGATCTACTACCCTCTCGTCGAAGCCCCAGACGTTTGCCAGTAGGATGCCGTTGACTCCTAGCTTGTGCATCGCCTTAACGGCTAGGGTACAGCTGCTTATTGTGTTGCCGCACCAGAAGCAGTCGGGGTTCTTGGTCGCCGCGTCGCTGATCACGGTCTCGGCCGTGGACTCTGTAGCCTTCAGTGGCAGGTCGAAGTCTCCGGCCAGGTTTAGGTTCAGCTGTTGGGCCACGCTCTTTATCGCTGGTATTGGGCTGCGGCTGTAGGCTACTTTGTGATCGTATAGTAGTACTAGGTTGCCTCCAGGCTTCTCCTGGGCTAGGAAGCTTAGCCCTGCGCATGCCTGTGTGCTGTAGTCTGGTGCTGGGAAGAAGTTGTAGGGCTTGACAGTAAGCTTCGCCGAGTAGCTGGCGCTTATGTATACTACCTTGTCCTTCGCCACGGTGTCGCTTAGCTTCTCGGTGTCGGCGGTTCCCCACCCGATTATCGCTATAACATGGTATTTCTCTTTGAACTCCTTGTAGAAGGCCTCTGCCTGGTCGGGCTTGTAAGCGTAGTCACGTTTTATGTAGTTTATCTTGACCCTGACACCGTCTTTGGTGTATATGCCTTTCTCGTTGAAGTATTTCAGCGCGGTCTCTGCACCGAGCGAGTATCCTTTGCCTACGTCGCTGGTCGGGCCGGTCTCGTCTACTAGGAGGCCGACGTTTATCGTGATCTCCTTCGCGGGTGCTGCGGTTGTCGTCGTCTCTGCTCCTCCGCCTCCTCCCTTGCCCATGAAGACATAGGCCGCGGCGAGTATGATTATTATTACGAGGATTACGCCTCCTGCGACTTTAAGATCCACTCGATCCCACCCTTCTCCCCTTGAGGAATATATAGTTCGATTTAAATGTGTGCCCACTTCAATATAAAAGAGTTTTTCTACGTGGCGAACATGTACATTACCCTATAATTTATATTAATAAAACATGTGATATTATATAAATATGAAGGAGGGTAATAGACGAACTAATAGCTGTAAGGCCACAGCCGCAGGTACTCCTTTATCCTCCTAAGTATAGCTATGAACCCCTCGGGCTCGATTATAATGAACGAGGCTATAAGGACTCCCAGGACAATGTACTTCGCCGACGAGGCTATTATGTCGAGGCCAGCGCTTATAAGCCACGGGCTCAAGTAGCTCTCCAGGTTCGTCCACCCAGTCTTCAAGAGGAGAACTCCAAGTATACTCCCCCACACAATCCTACCAGGCCCCCCGATCAGCACCATGCCGAGCAGCTCTATCGATGTGAGGAGGGTGAAGCCCTCCCAGCCTATACCGGAGCTGTAGATCGCGTAGAGGCCACCCGCGATCCCGGCGTAGAAGCCTCCTATGGTGAACGCGAGGGCCTTTGTCCTGGTAACGTTTATACCCACTATCTCGGCCGCCACATCGTTGTCCCTGACCGCCTTCATAGCCCTGCCCAGGCTCCCCCTGCCAATGTTGGCCGCCACCACTAGCAGTACCAGGGTGACTATGAGGCTTAGGTAGTAGAGGGGGACCCCCTCGCCGAAGAACACGCCGTTTATCTCCTTGGTCTCGAAGGGCATGCTGATGTACTGCTCCGGGGCTAGGAAGGAGTAGATGTACTCCAGTATGAATTGAGCGGCCAGGCTAGCCATGGCAAGATAGTAGCCCTTGAGCTTGAAGCTGGGGAGGCTCAGTATGAACCCGAGGCCAGCAGCCGCCAGGCCGGCCAAGGGGAGTACCAGTAGCGTGTTGAGCCCCAGCCTCGAAGCCAGGAGCGCGACGGTATAGGCTCCAGCACCCATCAGCGCGCCGTGGGCTAGGCTCACTAGACCAGCCAGCCCCAGCGTTATGTTCAAGCCGACGGTGGCCACTAGGAAGATCATGAACACGATCGCCTGGCTGAGGTAGTAGCCCTTCAAGTATAGTGGAGCGGTGAAGGCTAGTATGAGCCCTATGATGAGGCCCGCATAGTGTATAGGATACCTTAGATGGGCCATGTCAGACCTGTAGGTCTCCTTGAACACTCCAGCAGGCATCCTACACCACCTCTAGATCCTCTCGATCCTCTCCGTCCCGAACAGCCCATAAGGCTTCACAAACAAGACCAGCAAGAGTATGAAGAAGGCGATATCATACCCTATACCCGGCAGGTACTCGCCTAGCAGGAGGCTCCCCAGCTCCTCAGTTATACCCAGGGCTATGCCCCCGACCACTACCCCACCGATACTGTCTAGGCCAGCGATCAGGCTTACGGCCAGCGCCCTTATGGCATAGTATTCAAGTTCTACCGAGACCTGGTTCTTGACGGCCAGGAATATGCCTCCGAAGCCTCCGACGAGGCCTGCTAGCACCCAGCTCAGTACCAGGAGCCTCCTAACCGGTATACCGTACGCGGCCGCCCCGATAACGTCCTCCGCCACAGCCCTCATAGCAGCGCCCAGCCTGGTCCTGTTGTGGAGTATGATTATCGTCGCTAGGACTAGGGTTGTTCCCACGAGCGATACGATGTCGTTCGAGGCCATCTTGATTGCCCCGAACGAGTATACCCTGTAGGGTATTGGTAGCGCGGCCGTGGTGCCTCCTCCTATGGTTAGGGTGACGCCCTTCAACAGGTAGTATACTCCCAGCGTCGCCCCTATCAGGGCGATGGGGTTCCTGCCTAGGAGCGGCCTGGCCACGAGCCTCTCTATAGCCACGCTAGTTATTATGGCTGTGACTATCGCTAGCGTATAGGATACCAGGGGGCCGTACCTGTACGATGCCATTAGCGCGACGTAGGCTGTTAAGAGTACTATAGTGGGGTGGGCGAAGTTTATCGACTTATTGACTCTATAGACTATGTTGTAGCCGAGGGCTATCATCGCGTAGATTATGCCGATTATGGCGCCTCTAAGAGTCGACTGGAGTATAATGCCAACATCCACTATTCTTCACCTCGACACGTCTATTATCTTCACCTTCTTGGTGACCGGCACTCGCCTGCCGTCCTCCAGCTTCATGACGACGGTCAGCTCGTACTCCTCCATTCCCTGGTACATGGCCTCTATGAGTCCCGCGTACCTGGTTTCTATGACCTTCCTCCTCAGCTTCCTCGTCCTAGTCATCTCCTCGTCGTCCGGGTGGAACTCCTTGAAGAGGCTTGCGAACTTCCTGACCCTCATCTTCTCAGGGAGCCTATTGTTAGCCCTGGAAACCTCCCTCTTCAAGAGCCCGAGAACCTCGGGCTTCTGCGATAGGTCGGAGTAGCTCGTGAAGGCTACCCTCCTCCTCTCAGCCCAGCGGGAGACTGTCTCGAAGTCTATGTTGAGTAGCGCCACCAGGTACGGCTTGCCGGAGCCTATTATAGCGGCCTCCCCTATGTAGGGGCTGAACTTCAGCTTGTTCTGGACTATCTGCGGGGCTACGACAGTGCCGTCCTCCAGGACTATTATCTCCTTGGCCCTATCCTTGATCTTGAGGTGGCCGTCCTCGGTGAGCTCGCCCACGTCGCCGGTCTTCAGCCACCCGCCTACTATGGTCTTCCTAGTGGCCTCCTCGTTCTTATAGTATCCCTTCATCAACGCTGGGCTCTTTATGAGTATCTCGCCGTCCTCGGCTATGCGGACCTCTGTCAGTGGAAGCGGCTTGCCCACGGTATCCGCCCTGACGTCGTCGTCCGGGTGCACCACAGCTATACCAGCGACCTCCGTCTGCCCGTAGATCTGCTTGAGGTTTACCCCCAGCGAGTGGTAGTAGAAGATGTAGTCCTCCGCTATCATTGCCCCGCCCGTGTAGGCCCTCTTAACCCTCTTCAGCCCGTTCTTGTCGAGTATGTGCCTGAAGGCCAGCCAGTAGGCTACGTAGTGGAGTATCCTCCAGGGTAGCGTGGGCTTGGACCTGCCCTTGACGAGCCTGGTCTTGGCGGCCCTCTCGCCTATCCACATGGCTATCCTGTAGGCGGCCTTCTTTAGGGGGTCGCTGTCCTCTATCTTGGCCATTATGTCCTTCGCTATCCTCTCCCATATCCTGGGCGGCGCGAATAGGAAGTGGGGTGCTATCTCCCTGAAGTCGTGCCACATGGTGTCCGGCGTCTCTGGGAAGTTCACCCTGAACCCGGAGAGCGTGTGCCATGATATGCTCATCATCTGCTCCCCTATCCAGGCCGTCGGCAGGAAGGAGACGTACTCCCAGTCCTCGCCCACGGGGTCCCAGTCGTTTAGCTGGTAGGCCATGGCGAGCATGCTCTTGTAGGAGAGCATTGCCAGTTTGGGGAGCCCGGTGGTGCCGCTCGTGGTGAAGAGGCCGCATATCATGTCGGGGTCTAGGTCTGCGAGCATCCTCTTTAGAGCCCTGTCGCCGTTGGACTTGTAGGCCTTCCTCCCGATGACTAGTAGGTCGCCGAAGGTTATGATCTTCTTCCCGAGGCTCCCGCGGTACTGGTGGAGGCCCTTAGCCTCGTCGACTATTATCTTGTCAACGTCGACCCCCGAGTCGAGCACTCTATCTAGCTGCTCCTGGCCCTCTACTAGCACGTACCTCGAATCGCTCCTCTCAAGAACATAGGCTACCTCGTCGCTGAGGCTATCTCTGTAGATGCCTATACTGACGCCGCCAGCCGTCTGGACCCCCATCTCGTAGATTATCCAGGCCGGCCTATTGGAGGTCATGAACGCCCCTTTATCGCCCTCCTCAAGGCCCAGCTCCTTCAGGCCCAGCGCGGCCCACGCGACCCTCTCGAAGTAGTCTCTCCAGGTGAACTTGTGCCAGATGCCGTAGCGCTTCCAGCGGAAGGCCGTGCCCCGCGGCGTCTTGACAGCCCTCTCGTAGAGGAGCCATTGGAAGGTTGTCTCGTAGGGCTCCTCGCCCCTCCGGGACTTGACCTCCTCTAGTAGGACCTCGCTCGACAGCATGGTTCCACGCTCCTCTATAACCCTATGAAGGCGTGGAGGACTACCGGGTCCTTTGCTACCTCCTCGGGCTTGCCCTCGGCGATCACCTTCCCGAAGTCCATAACAACCACCCTATTGCATATGTCCATCACGACCTCCAGGTCGTGTTCGACCAGGACGAAGGTTACCCCGCGGGTCTCGTAGATCTCAAGGACAGCCCTCACCAGGTCCTCCTTCTCCTCTCTCGTCAAGCCGGCCATTGGCTCGTCCATGAATATTACTTCCGGGTCCTGGACCATGGCCCTGGCTAGGTCGACCCTCTTCTGGACTCCTGGGGATAGGCTGCCGACTACGTGGTGCCTGTACATGTGTAGGTCTAGTAGGTCTATGACGTGCTCTGTCTTCTCCCTGGCCCACTCCTCCCACTCTTGTACTCCAGGCGTCCATAGGGCGTAGGTTAGAGTGTTGCCCTTCATCCACGGGTGGAGGCCCGTCATTATGTTCTCTACAACGGTCATGCTTAGGAAGAGCTCGCTATGCTGGAATGTCCTGGATATGCCTAGCTTAACCCTCTCATGGGGAGGCATTTTGGTTATGTCCATGTCCTTGAAGTAGACCCGGCCGCTTGAGGGCTTGTAGAAGCCCGATATGACGTTTAGGAGGCTGGTCTTGCCAGCGCCGTTGGGCCCTATTATGCCTAGTATCTCTCCCCGCTCTACGCTTATCGAGACCTCGTCCACCGCCCTTATGCCGCCGAACTTGACGACGACGTCCTCGGTCCTCACCAGGGTCTCCTTCTCGTACTCCTTCTTCTCGTAGAACTCCCCCTTATCCCATATGTGGTCGACTTTAGGAGTCTCCAATCTAAGCTCTAAGGCTCGTCCCCCCAAAAGACCACCGACTAACAACATAGCCTATCCCACTGTAAAAAATCTTCCGATTTAATGAGCGAAATAGTAAAATATTATACAACTGGTAATTGTAATACGGTGTAAGGCCGTGCAACCCAGACCCTGGCACAAAGTCTGGCCCAAAGGCATACCCCACGAACTAGACAGCGAGTTCGAACCAATACACAAGGCCATACTACGCGACAAACCCCCAGAGAAATGCGCGCTAATACAAGCCGAAGACCTGACATGCATCACCTTCAAAAACCTCAAGAAGACGACCGAGTCAATAGCCTCATGGCTCCAGTCCAAAGGCGCAGAAAAGGGTACACAAGTAGCCTTCTCAGCGCGGAACACGATACAAGCCATAGCAGCACTACTAGGCTCGCTAGCAACAGGCGCCAGAACCGTCCTGATAGACCCCCTCACCATAGGCGAGGACCTGGCGATGCAGCTAGAAGGCCGCGAGTTCACAGCCTACATAATGGACAGCGAGTTCTACAGGGAGAACAAGGACGTGATAAAGGAAGCCGGGATACGCCACGTCCTCCTAACAGACCAGACTCCGGGCGAGAAGACGGGAGGCCTAGAGGTGGCAGGCTTCACAGAGGCCCTACTGGCAAGGGGCTACAGCGAGCCCGAGATAGGAGAGCTAGACGACTCCATCGCGCTCTACTACTCCGGCATAGCCGGGAGGACAATGCAGACAATACACCACCACAGAGGCCTATACACGTCGTCAAAGGCGCTGGCACTAATGGCCGGGCTCAGCGAGAAGGACTCCTCACTACTAGTAGCATCTATAACACACGTGCTAGGACTACAGCTCTCACTACTCTCGCCACTCCTAGTAGGAGCAACGGTCGTAGCTATGAGGAGATGGAACAAAAGACTGGCCAAGAGCCTGGTAAGCGAGGGCCTCGCCACGTACATCGCAGGAGCACCACTCATGCACGAACAACTAGTAGCCGAGGCAGACGAAGCAATGCATGGGAAGCTGAGGCTAGGCATCTCAGCGGGTGCACCACTAAAGCCGGAGACCCAAGACCAATACAGGGAGAAGCTCGGGGCACCACTCGTACAAGCCTATGGAATGACCGAGAGCCTCGTCATAACACTCCAGCCGATCCACCTGGCCCACGTGAAGGGCACGCTCGGAATCCCACTACCAAGCGTAGACGTAAAGCTAGTAGACCCCGAGGACCCCGGCAAGGAACTGGGCCCTGGGGAGACAGGCGAGCTCCTAGCCAAGGCCCCATGGATAATGAAAGGCTACGAATACCCCGAGGAGAACGAGAAGGCCTTCGTAGACGGGTGGCTGAGGACCGGAGACCTCATCCACATGGACGAGGACGGGCTACTATACTTTAGAGGCGTCAGGAAGAGGCTGATAAAGTACAAGGCATATGCGATACTACCACGGGATCTGGAAATCATACTAGAGAAACATCCAGCTGTAGCCAGGGCAATCGTATACGGCGAGCCCGACGAGGAGGTAGGCCAGAAGCCGGTTGCGCGGGTCTGGCTGAAGAAGGGTGAGAGGGTATCGGAGGAGGAGCTTATGGAGTACGTCAACTCCCGGGTAGCATTCTACAAGAAGATTAGAAAGATAAACATAGAGGGCTATCTATAGAAGTCATTAATCCTTGTGGTTGTTAATATAATAACATCTATAAACTAATTCTAACAGATAAGTACTATTACAAACTAATATTTAGGCATCTGTACAAAGTTTTCTAATATAAAATCCTACAGGAGATAGCCTAAGGGAGGACTGATAACCATGCAAACGAACAAAGCCAAGATAATAGCCACGGCCTTGATAATAGCGCTCGTGCTTGTAGGAATTGTAGGCGCGCAAGTAACCGTAGCATTGGGTACAAAGGGCCTCGTAACACTTGGCGGTGTAGCTAAGACTAAGAGTGTATGCGGCGATCCATCGCAAGGCCTGCTCTACGTTGTCGGAAACCAATCTAATACCGGGGTAATATACAAGGTGAATAGCCTCGATTCAACCAGGACTGGCTACGCTCAACAGGTTAATTCCACTAGTAGTACAGTGTATGTGGCCTGTAAGGTGGGGCCCGATAACAAGCTATGGGTTGCTGGAGTGCTACCCTCTAGCATAGGATCAATTGTACAGGAGATAAGGATTATCGTCTTTAACATAAATCCAGACGGAACATTGAGTTACATTGGATCGGACTCCATACAAATTAAAGGAGACTATGAGGACCCGATAGATCTGGACGTGATACCTAGTTCGGTTCCAACTCCTAGTGAAACCAGCATATACATACTCTTGTTGGCTTCAATCGACGCGGGCGGTAGGGTATATTTGTATAATATGACAGCCTCGATATCACTAAACCAGGGATTAAATAGTCTCACTTACACTCGGAATATCATTGTCTCGGGAGACGAGGTTTATGATATGGCCGTTACGAAAATAGGTACAACGTATTATGAAGGTGTGTTAGCTAGGATCGGCTATACGCTGCAGCTTCAATTGTACAGGGTTGACGGCGATGGCAGTATAGCGTCTGTTAGCAACGTGTCTATAATCTCTAGCAAGATAACAAGTGATCTTGAGAGCGCTATAGCCAACTATACTAATGGCTTTCTCGTAGCGGCTGGCGGAGACTTATACTATTACAAGTATCTAGACAAGATTGGGTGGGTATTCATCGACAGTACCGATAGTACCTCGCTAACTCCGGTAGCTTATGTAGCAGATTCTTATGATGGAGAGGCGTATGGTATCATTGTAGCTACGGGTTCTAACAGCGGAGCCGCCTATATATTCTCAAACAACAATACCGGGGTCGAATACGACATACTCGTTACAGCCATTGATCTTGTAGCTAAGGGTAGAGCCTACACCGATACCGTCTATTACTCTGGAAAAGTCCTCCGATACAGCGATCCAATAGTCGCGTGGGTCGATGGCGCTACTGGAGACATCGTTAGGGAAGGCACAGAGGGCGCTAGACCCTACTACATATACACAGCTACGGGCGCAGGACCTGGAACCCAGTCTAGCCCCAGCTATGCGCCTTCTGCTGTAGGAAGTAGCGGCTCTGGGATAACTTACTATGATTTGACGCAGGGTGGTTCGGTGCCTTATCCGGTGCCAGAGCCCTGGTATGTGGGCCTCGCAGTGCTTGCTATAGCCTTAGTAGCTGTCATGTATTATGGTAGGAGGCAATCGATGAGTCCTGGAGGCTCTACACCAGCACAGTCCTTTTAATAATAACAATAATCATTATTAAAAAGTGGATTAGGAATTGTGTAGGTTAGGGTCTGCCTCGCTACTTCTTTATGATCTTCCATACGATAACTCCTATTACCAGGATCGTGGCTAGTACTATTCCTGTGAAAGCTATCTCTGGGTAGTGGCCGTATCCTAGTAGGTGCCATGGCATCCTCTTCTCCCTGAAGCCGTGGCAGTCGAAGCAGTATAGTGCCTTGTCTGCTGGCTGTACGCCGTGGTTAACCTGCATGTACCTTACTAGGGTTACCCATTTGCCGTCCCACTCCATCCCTGCTAGCTTCGCCCCGGTCTCTACGGCTTTTGTCACGTTGCCCGTCGCGAATACTATGCCCACCTTCACCGGGACTATGGTCTTCTCGACGCTACTGTAGGGTACTACCGCGTAGTGTAGCTTGAAGGGGTATAGCTTGGAGTTTGGATCGTCCTTTGAGCCTAGGGGCTTCACGTAGATTACCTCGCCCTCCTCGTTGGGCGTCGTCGGGTTGGGCCAGAGGTATACTTGCCTTGTTCCGTTGTACCAGGCGTAGACGGGCTCCACGTTGGACTCCAGGTCTATCTCGGGCTCGTACTTGCCCGCCTTGGGGAGGAACTCGGCTTTGCTCCAGTTCCTCAGGGTGTCGGTCGGGTACTCGCCGTGGGCGATCGTTGGTATGTGGCATACCTGGCATGCGACCTTTTCGGTGTGGAAGGTGTTGAGTATCCATCCCACTACTCCCGTGTGGGGCTTGTCTCCGTGGCAGTCCGTGCAGCTCGGCACGTGTCCGGGCTCCCTGCTCCATGTGTCGGCTGACTTCGTGGGGAAGTGGTGGTCTTCGACCTTGTGGCAGTCTATGCAGCTCAGTCCGTTGGCTAGGTGTACGTCGAAGTCCTCGCTGACCTCTCCTAGCATGTCGGGGCTTAGGTTTGGCCTCTTGTAGTGGGGGCCTCCGCCGCTGAAGGCGTGGCATGCGAGGCAGTTTGTGCTGGTTGGCTTGTCGTAGATGTTGGCGGCCAGGGTCTCGACGCTTATGTCTGGGTTGACCATGTACCTCCAGACGCCGTTCTCGTCCTTGTATACTATCTTGTAGTGGTACTTCACTACGCCCGGGCCCCCGGCCATGTAGACCTTGGGGTCGGCGTGGCATGCAAGGCAGTCTATGTTCTCCAGCTGCTCCTTGGTGGGCTTGTCGCTAGGTATTAGGCCCATGCTCACTCCGTGGCACATGCTGCAGCCGCTTGCTATGAACTTGCCCTTTAGGTCTTTGTACTCTGGGGGTGGGGCTTTGAGGACTGCTTTCCCTATGTAGTTTATGTTCTTGTTTCCTTCCCAGAATATGGCGCCGCAGAAGTCGTTGTAGACGTACTTGCCCCCTACTAGCGCGTTTGTGACCCCGGCTATGTCCGTGTCTAGCCATGCCTCCTGGTAGTGGTAGCTGTGGAATACCTCGTATACATCGTCTCTGTGGCATGATATGCAGGTGCCGCTCCCGTTGTATGATGTTATCCCGGCCTCTTTCCAGAGTTGTGTGTGGTCTACTTTGTGCCTCTCGACTGGCTGGTAGTTGACCTCGTGTTCTCCTCCTGTTAGGACTAGGATCGAGACGGCCAGCAGTATGACTAGGATCACTACGGTGATCGTCCTCCATTCTAGTAGTGTATTCTCTGCCAAGGGGTTAGGCACCCCATTGATACTTGTATATACTCTACATAGACTTATTGTTTAACACCTATATAGCATATATTCTCTTAATGACTAGTATATATAATTTTATCTTTAACCTTGTTAAACACCTTTCAGTAAGAGGCAAGGATTATGAAAACAATGCTAGATATATAGACTGAAGTGCTAGTCTAGTTTAGGATGAGGGTCGGCCGTGGCAAGACTACAACTACCAAAAAGGGGAGACCTCAGGCTAACGCACATCCTCGCAATATTCATGATAGCAGCCGCCGTAACGGGATGGGCGCTCAACACGATACCAAGCCAGACCATAACGCCTCCAGCGTTAAACACTGAACTGAAGGAGATAATCTCGAATAAGACGTGCACAGCAGTAATGTTCTGGAGCCCTACATGCCCGGTTTGCGAGAGAATGCTTCCCCACTGGAAGATCCTGGAGCCCGGAGAAGACGGTATCGGCGTGGCCGACGTAGGGTACAGCGATGCCACGATACAACTCTTCACCATGTACAGGATAACCGGCACGCCGACGTTCCTAGTATTCGACGAGAATGGGGATACTGTATCGAGGCACGTAGGAGCCTTCCCAGGACCAGACCCCGCCAAGGCTATGAAGGATTGGATAGAAGAGTCCTGCTCTAAGGCCTCAAAGGACAACGGGGAGACCTCTAGACTACTCGGCTCGCTACAGACTATATGGCCCGCTGCAATGGTGGTGGCTGGCATAGGCATAGCGTTATCTCCCTGCGTAGCTCCACTAGTAGTGGCGCTTGGAGCCATAGGCAGGGGTGAATCCCCGGTTAGATGCGCGGTCGCATCTACACTGGGCCTGTTTATAGTCGCGGCTGGGGTCTCGATAGCTCTAAGCGTCATAACTGGGATCGTCTTGTGGCTCCGATACGCCGCGTCACTCTTCGCGGTTATGGCCGGGGCCTACATGGTCATGGGAGGGACCCTCCCGCCCGTCAAGACCGGCTCCGTCTCCTGCTTCGGGCTGGGACTCTTGGCCGCGCAGTGCAGCCTCCCCCTGGTGGCCGGGGCCATAGCCCTAGCCGGGTCGCTGGGCGTCACTAGAGCGCTCGCATCATCCATACTCGTAACCTTCGGGGCTGGTATAGGCCTCGCAACCCTCTACAGCGCTGGAGGGTTCTTGTCGAGGCTGACCTCAAACTATAAGCTCAGCCAGCAGATCGCGGGGGCGGTCCTAGCCGCGGCGGGCGTCATAATCCTCTGGGGGTGGTAGGGCGTGGGGCTCCACTACACGGGATACCCCTATCTTATCGGAGCGGCGGCCGCGCCGGCCGCGGGGCTACTATGCTATCGGAGTGGTGGCGGGCGGAGGTGGATTAACGCATGGAGAGCAGGTCTACTCCTGGTTATAGTTGCCTGGATACCATACATCTGGGCCTACGTGATACAAGACTATACGCTACTACCAGTCTACGAGTATAGTGGTAGACACGAGTTCATCTACAGGCTCGCGTCGAGTTGGGCCGGTGGGGGCGGGAGCCTAGCGGCCCTGGCTAGCGTGTACTCGCTCATAATCCTACTCCTCTCGCGCAGGAGAGTCAATGGAGTGCTCCTGGCCTCCAGCGGGTTGATGGTACTAGCCCTAGTAACCCTAGCGCTTGAGAACAACGCCTTCACCTACAACAGCGTGGAGGCCTATGCAGGCGCGGGGTTAAACCCCCTCCTCCAGAGCCCGTGGATATACCCGCACCCGCTCGCGACGTTCCTAGCGTACTCCTCCCTCCTAGCGGCAGTGACCGCCCTCGTAGCCGGGGACCTCCGTGGGAGGTTGGTGGCTCTGGTTGCATGGAGCATCCTATCCCTAAGCCTCCTGCTCGGCGGGGTGTGGAGCTACGAGAGCCTCGGGTGGGGAGGCTACTGGGCCTGGGATCCAGTGGAGGTCTCCGAGCTCGTCCCATGGCTACTGCTCACGGCAGCCCTACACGCTTTCCCCGTCGATAGGAGGGCCGGGCAAACGTTACTATACATGTCGGCGGCGGGGGTGTTCCTGGCCCTACTCGTGACCCGGGCTGGACTGTCGGAGCTCCACGGCTTCGCGTCTCCGGCGGCGGCTACCGTCACGGTTGCAGGGGCCGGGTTCCTGGTGTTCCTTGTCCTCGCCTTGAGGGATGTGGAAGCTCTTAGGGTCTTGGCTGTGTTTGACAGGCGTAGGCCCTACTGGCTTGGGGTGAAGGTCTCCAGCCTCTCACTCTTCTACATGGGACTCGTGACGCTGGCTATAATGCTCTGGTCCACCGTGGGGGTCCTGCTTGGCAGGATAGGGTCCGCCCCTACTGGCGATAGCGGTATACGAGTCTACCACCCCCTGCTAGCGCCAGCCCTTCTAGCCCTGCTAGTCGCTATGCCCCTCTCGATGCTCGGGGAGAGGCTCAAGTGGGACAACGCCGTGGGACTGCTAGCCTCCGGTACTGCCTCGTCTATTGCGTTGAGCCTCCTGGGGTACCTCGGCCGGGTTGTCGTTTCCCCGAAGAGTAGCCTCCTCACCAACATCTATATCCTGGTGGTGCTGCCGTGGACTGGTATAGCGTTGGCCGCGAGCCTAATGGGCATCGCCAGGTTCTTCAAGAGGAATAGACTGGTCGCTGCCAGGCTGGCTATTCACTTCTTCACGGCCGTGCTTGTGTTGGGTTTGTTGGTGAGTGGCCCCTACAGCTATAACTCCTCGTATTATACGGATACCCGGTTGAAGGTGGGGGACGAGCTAGTCCTAGATGGTGTGAGGATCAAGCTACTCTCCTACGAGTACAGACTCCAGGAGGGTGTTATAGACGCGTATACGCCCTACGCGGGAAGGAGCCCTATATTCTATGCTGGGAGCGTGGCTCCAGCGTTACTCGTTACTGGGCTCGACGAGGCCTACCAGGAGGCCGTGAAGGGGCTGGAGGAGTTGAAGCGGATGGGACTACTAGGCCTTCTGGACGGGATCCACGGACAGGGCCACCTGGAGGTCTACAACCCCACCATATCGCTTCCCACCGGGAACGTGACGAGCAATGGGACCTACCAGGTAGTCCTGGAGAACGCCACCGGCCTACTGCTTATAAGGCCGGGCGAGGAGCCAAACGTCACCCTCCAGCTCGTCGTGGTGGGCGACGTACTGGTCAGCCCGACGGAGGGCCTGGAGGGTGCCAGGTACCTGGAGGGTCCCTCTAGGGGCTCGATCAAGCTGGGAGACTTGACGGTGAACGTGACGGGGGCCTCGGTAACACTAGTCAGCCATGGGACCGGGCAGGCCCCGGCGGGCGGGCCAGCCTATAGGGTTAGGGATTCCATGCTGTCGATAAACGGGAGCATAAATGGCGTTAATCTTCCAGCGGTGCTGAGCGATGAGGCGATCTACTATGTGGGATTGTTTAGGAGCAACGAGTACACTATGCAGCTCTTCAGGTTCCTGAACGAGACGAGGCTGGGCAGGGTGCTCCTCGACGGGGGAGTGGATTCCTTCAGGAGGGAGCTGTTCCCCGCGAACTGTACGTGGCCCGAGACCTGCCTCGGGTACCCACCTACCCCGACACAGGTAGCGGAGGGCGCGATACTCAAACTGACATTCCAGGTCGAGTCCGGCCGCTCCGTGACCACCAAGACTATAGTCCAGAGGTTCGAGCTCAACGGAGAACTACAGGGGGTCCGAGGGCTTGTGGCCACGCCCCTGGTGGTTAGGCTTCCCACCGCCGACGTCTACCTGGAAGTGTACCCGCCCCTCCGCGAGGGGTACCACGAGCTGATAGTATACTACCTCCACTCGGTCTCCAAGGAGCTCGACCCGACGAGGGCCTTCTCCCTTGCCTCAGTGCTAGCAGCGGCTAACCTATACGACCAGGGCAACCCCAACTACGTGGTGCAGCTAGCCATGAACCAGCCAGCCCAAATGCTCCACGAGGCCCTCACCCTCTACACGCTATCCGAGCACTTCGACCCGGACAACTCCAGTATAGCCACCGAGGGCCTCTATATCAGGGCCAAGATAGTGCCAGGCATCAGGCTCGTCTGGATAGGGGGCGCGGGCCTGTTCCTCACGGGCATAGCCACGGCCGTGATCACAGGCCTTAGCTCGAGGAGAGGTGGTGAATCCAGTGAGGAGTAGGTTATTGTACATGATAGCCGCGCTGGCCCTGGTGGATGTAGGGCTACTGGCCTATAGCGTGTTCAGGGGACCCTACCCCGGTGTGGTCCCCCTGGGCGATCCAACAGCCTACAGGAGCATATACATCCATGTGCCGATAGCCGTGACCAGCTACATACTCTTCGCCACGGCAATGGTGCTTGCAGCCACATACTTGAAGACGGGCAGGGACCTGGAGGGTGTTGCTCACTCCTTCATACTGGTGGGCCTCGCATATTCTATGGCGACGCTCACCACTGGCAGTATCTGGGCCAGCGAGTCATGGGGGTCCCCCTGGAACTGGGACCCAAGGGAGTCTGGTGTGCTGTTGATGTTCGCGGCATACACGGTGTATCTAGTTGTAAGGTACTCGATAAAGGACCCGGCCAAGAGGAGCCGCGTCTCCATGGCATACGCCATACTAGCCTTCACGACGGTCCCCGTGAGCTTCGCGCTACCGTACCTAGCTCCCAGCCTGCACCCGGTTACCAGCGACACCGCTAGCTTCCTAGAGGGTAGGGCAGCCTTACTCTTCGGCGCCAGGATGCTGGTAGTGGTGGTGGCTAGCTTCCTCCTAGCCCTCGCCGTCTCTAGGAGGGTTGAGCTCTGGAAGGCCCTCGCCGTACCACTCGTAGCTGGGCTGGCTATAGCGGGCTACGGGTCCGCCTCTTATATGGGCGGCGAGACCGGGGTGGTTGTAAACGCGACTATGCAGGATGGTGTGTTGGAGGCCACCGTGTTCCACGGAGGCATGGAGGAGTGTATAACCTATAGGGGACCCAGCCCCATCGAGCCGGCAGTGCTTGAGTTGCCCGATGGCAGTCTTCAGCCCTCCATTATAGGCCACACTATCCTCTACAAGGGCGGTAGCGGTGGCTCGTGTAGGGCGGTGGAGGAGTTGAGGGTTCTGAACCATTGGGGGGTATACGTGAATATCCTTCTCTACATAATACTAGTATACGGGGGGACCCTACTCTTATCCAAGAGGCTGGGTGGTTAGGTGTGAGGAAGGGGAGGCTCATAATACTCTTGATAGGCGTCGTGATGATAGCGACTGCGATAATAGTGTTCTCGGGCGGAGAGGAGGGCTACAGGAGCGTATCAAGCCTGGCAGGAGCAGATAGGCCTGTGCGCGTGACCATAGAAGGGACGGTGACAGACTACTGGATCACCCGCGACAACAAACAAGTCGTGTTCGTGTTGAGCGACGGCAAGGCCTCGATCATAGCATACTACAGCCTGGAGGAGTTCATAGGGCTCCATGGCAGGAAGCCCGGGGACTGGATGATAGGCCAGCAGGTCGTCGTACAGGGGACCTTCTACCCCCACCGGATGGGAGAGTACCTGGGCTATATTGAGATATCGCAGATGCTCAAGGGGTGCCACGAGGGCTATAAGGCTCCCCAGGTCAACTCGTAATCCTCTCTCCCCCGGGCCAGGAGGGGTCCCTGGGATTGTCCTGTAGCCTGAGAGTTTCTAACGTCACCAAAACCTACTATGGCGTAGGCAAGGTGCTCGACGGGTTAAACCTGGAGGCCAGCGCAGGCGATGTCGTACTAATACTGGGACCCAACGGGTCGGGGAAGACTACACTCCTCAAGATAATAACTGGTATAGAGCCTGTTGATGGGGGAGAAGCCTTCATAAACGGCTTGAGCACGAAGAAGGCGTTTGCAAGGAGACATATAGGTCTGGTGCTCGACAAGCCCGGCCTTTACCCTGAGCTGACCGTTAGGGAGAACCTGGAGTTCTATTCCAGGCTACGCGGGGAGCCCGTGCCGGGCTGGGCCCTAGAGTTACTGGGCCTTACCGGGGTTATGGAGAGGAGGGTTGGGGAGTTGAGTTTCGGTTGGAGGAGGAGGGCCGACCTAGCCCGGGCCCTAATAGGGGAGCCCGCGCTCCTCCTAGTCGACGAGCCCTACACGGGGCAGGACCAGAATGGTAGAGAGGCTGTATCAGCCATTATTTCTAGGGTGGCCGAGGCTGGTTGTGTGGTGGCTACTAGCCCGGACGAGTCTACGAAGAAGCTCTATGACTGGTCTAGGGTGCTGGTGTTGAGGGATGGAAGGCTGGAGCCAGTTTAGGGCCTTGGTTGCGAGGGACTTCCTCCTAACCCTCCGGGGGGCCTCGGAGATAGTGGCCAGTATAGTGTTCGCCGTCATGACCTCGTCGGTAGCCGGGTACATGTCGAGCCTCTACGCTTACAGCCTACCAGAGCAGGCCCTCGCCGTCACCGCCACCCTGGCGGCGGTTCTCGTCTTCGAGGCAACCTTCCTATCGGCCTACGGGTATGCTAGGGAGGCGGCCATCGGGGTCCTAGACGTGTTGAGGAGTCAGCCCCTCTCGGCGCTGCTACTCTTCGCGGCGCGCACAGTCTACTATGCGGTTATGCTCTTCTCCATTGCGCTCGTAACGGTGGCTGCGACCAGTGTACTTGGGGGGTTGGAGGTCGAGCTGGTTAAGGCTCTTATCGCCTCTATGGCGGGGCTCGCACTCTACCTCGCGCCAGTCGCGGGAGTCGCTAGCGCCATCTCGATACACACGGGGGCCAGCCCGGTCATACCGCCATCGGTGATAGTGGTGTTATCGGCCCCTGCACTCCAGATAACTGTGACCTCCGCCTTCACGGGCTCCTTCAAGCCTGTCCTGCTGGCTGTGATAGCTGCTGTAGGCTTCTCGCTCGTAGCGGCGGTCCTGGCCGATGAGATACTGTGAGGGGGACCCTCCCTTTATCTCCTCGCGCCAGCGTCGCTATACCTGACTATGGCTGATCCCGCGTCCACTAGGCCCCCTACCAGGGAGCCAGCGGCAATCACGTAGAGTAGTATCCTTAGGTCTACCGTGGCATAGAGTACTTCCCCGGCGTACTCCACGGACCCCGTGATAAGGCCCCCGTTGGTGATGTAGAAGAGTATAATGACTCCTAGCACCTTGGAGACTAGCCTGAAGGCGGCGGCCACCGGGTGCTCCAGCACCCTCTCGAATATGGATACCATGATTAGTATTATGACTGATGCCTCTACTATGCTGGTGGAGTAGATGGTCTCTGGCTCGGCCAATAGCAGGGGTATCAGGTATTTTGGCAGTAGCACGACGTATAGGAAGTAGTAGACTAGCCCTATGAGGAGGCCTATAAGGCCCCGCATGACCATCCTGGCAGGCCTATCCAACCTTCTCGACCTCCAACTTCACGGGATAGAGCCCGCCTATCGAGAAGGAGTATTCCTTCGCTACGAGGGATCCGGTTTCAACGATTATCGAGATCCTAGTCTCCCCGTTTTTGATCGTGCCAAGGTTATACCACTTATCGCCTATCTTGACCGAGAAGTCCTTCAGGGGGACGCTCCCGCTATAGTATATGGTCGCGTTCAGCCTAGCATGGGTCTCGTTTATCTGCTCCAGCGAAGCCTGCACTTGGAGTAGGTTGGGGTTACTGTAGGCTTCGGTGGCGAAAACTATCAGTGGTATGGAGAGGGCTATCGAGGCTAGTATGAACATGAATGTTACTACCGAGCCTATGAAGCCCAGGGAGGCGCTTCCCCTCATCTCTCCTCTGACCCACGCGTGACGGGGCATTCGGCCTTCCAGTTTTCCAAGCCGTACCTCAATAGTATCGAGCCGGCCCAGATCATTATCCCTAGGAATACGCCCTTCAACCCCACCACAGCCAGCGTCTGGAGCACATAGGACAGGTTAGCCTCTAGATCCTCCTTTACCAGCTCCACGCTATACGAGCTATAAGCCTGGTATGCTATAGCGATGCCAGCCAGTATAATCAAGGCGCCAATGATGGCGATAGCGACCGAAAACCCGGATTTACTCTCCAACGCCGCACACCATCGATACCACGAGACAAGCCCCTGGAACCCGCTAAAATACCATAATGCAGGGAGACACGCAGCAATCCCTAAAAATTAACCGTGTCTCACACATTCACACATAGAAAATAAGTTTATTAAATCTATTAAATAAAATATATCTGGAGGTGGAGAACGCCTCCCAGGGATATTCCTTATAGGCGATACAACTAGCTAGTGCATATCTTAAAGCCCATCTCCCTTAGCAGCCTCGGGATCTCTCTATTCCTCGACTCGAAGTAGCCTCCCTTTCCGACGTATCGTTTTAGTAGTCTCAGGTAGTCTCTCCTCCTGGTTATCGGGGCCATTACCTCATACGCCTTGGCTAGGTCTTCGTCGGTGTACTCCCTGTATCTCTCCCTGTGGAAGAGAATTCCGAGGGGCATTCTAGGCCTTAGCGGCGGCTCCTCGGCGGGGACTCCTATTACTAGGCCGAATAACGGGTATGTTCTCTTGGGTAGCCCGAGGAGTTCTATAAGCTCTTTAGCCGCGTTGTGGACTGCCCCGATGAAGCATGTCCCGTAACCCATGCTTACGGCGGCGAGCGCCATGTTCTCGGCCGCTATCCCCGCGTCTATCGCTGCGAAGAGTAGCAGTGCGTGGTCCACGTCCCCTAGTTCCTCTCCCCTGTACTCTAGTAGCTTCTGTAGCCTGTGGAGGTCGGCTATGTAGAGGAAGAAGTCTGAGGCCTCTTCTATGTGTGGTTGCCTCGTCAGCTCTGCTATCCTCTTCTTCGTCTGGGGGTCCCTCACCCATATTGCACTCCATAGGTGTAGGGCTGCGTCGGTTGGAGCCCTTCTGGCTGCCTCCATGATCTCCTTTATGTCCTCCTCTGGAATCTTTTCGGGCTTGTATTTTCTGATTGACCGTCTGGCATAGACTATCTCTTTGAAAACCCTTGAATTGTCTCCTGTGGGGTAGTTGTTGAAGGTTATGGGTCCTCACCCGTGGGACTGGCCTGTCGGGTTTAGTCTTTCTCCTCGCCCTTTATCTTCTCTAGTCTCCCTCCGGGGGACGCCTAATATCTTCTTCCTCGACGGGGTCCACGAGGGGTATCGGTATTGTATAGTTGTTTGATATGTTGGTCGAGGACTGAGTCCTGGAGACTCGGTAAAGGAAAGATACTAGTCCGCAAGGGAATACGATTGGGGTGCCCCTCGCTTGCGAGACGTTGAATGTTAAGAGGATCCCGAGACAATACACCAGTGCGGGGGTACGCGGTTGTCTAGCACGCTCAAGGTCGCGGTGGTACAGCCTGTGCCAGTCGATAATGACCCGGCCGATAGGAGGAACCCGGAGAAGGCGGTTAAGCTACTAGACCAGGCGGCAGTTTATGAGCCGGATCTTGTTGTTTTCCCAGAATACTTCCCGTTCCATGAGACGAGGGATCTAGTAGAGGCTGTGAGGGATCTAGGAGCTTTTGTGGTTGCGGGGATTGCATATCGCGAGGGAGGGTCCCTCTACAACACGGCAACAATATACTCGCCCCGTGGAGAGGTCCTCGCGAGGCAGAGGAAGAGGTTCATCGGTAGGCTGGAGAGCAGATTGTGGGGTTTCCAGGCTTGGAATGGGCCCTATACAGTGGTTGACATTGGGAAGGCTAGGCTTGGAGTAGCGGTGTGCGCTGATTTCTGGAGCTTCCCCGAGGCCTCCCTCGAACTATTCCTGGCCGGGGCAGACGTGTTCGTTAACCCGTCATACATGTTCAGCCTGCAGGGACACTGGATAAAGGCTAACCTGTCCAGGGCCCTGGACTTCTTCACGCCAGTAATAGGCGCTGACTTCGCAGCCTATCCCTTCAGGACGAAGAGATACGTTTTCCATGGCGGCGGGTCGAGTCACGTGATAGTCCCTCCCTCTGACATGGAGGAGTATGGAGAGTGGTGGGCGTCTGGTGCCGTTGACGTCTCTGGGTGGATTAGGGTTAAGCTGTCTGAGAAGGAGGGCATTGCATACTACGAGATCAATGTGGCAGGAGTCAACCAGGTTAGGAGGGATTGGTGGAAGCGCCTCAGGGGGTCATCTCTTGAGGAGTGGCTGGCCCTGGCGAGGTCTAGGCACGCCAATGCCAAGCTCCTAAAGTATATATAGACCACGGTGTAGAGCTATGCCTGGCCCCGCCTCGTAAGCTCTATCCAGGGGGCTTCATACCTCGACCTCCTAAGAACGGCTTCTCAATCCTACCCGCCTTGTCAAATATACTCTAGAGTATACGATTTCATCGATCGAACCCCAGTTCCAAACCCATATTTATTGAAAATTTGCTTATACTATAATATACTTAGGGTAACCGGAAGGGTTGCCGGAGACTACTATAGCGGTACAGGCTACGTTAATGCAGAGGGCTGGACTAGCAGGCTTCGAACCCCACATCGACTGGATGGGAGAGAAGATCCTGGCCTAATCCTTGGAGCGCTTTATCAGGGAGGCTACCTCCTTTACGAGTTTCACTATTCTCTTCCAGGCGGTAGCGATATCCTTCCCGGTACACCAGCCTTCATAGAAGCAGGTATGCATAGCACGGCAGCATACCAGGAGTCGAGGAGTCGCTTACCCATTCTCCCAGCTCTTCCTCAAGCCTCCTCTTCCACTCCCAGAGCTCCCCGTGGCTGGCTAAACGTTTACCTTCCCTCCAGTATGCGTAGGCTTTCACCGCTAGAACGGCGGCGCCCCAAAGCTTCTCAGCCGCTTGACGAACATTACCCCTCTCAAGCTCCTCCCGGGCCTCCTCAACCGGATCCTCCGCTGCCTCGACATACTCCCGAGCCCTGTCCTTCGGGTCGAGGCTCTGGCTAAGAACCTCGACAAGGTACTCCTCAACGCTGAAACCCAGCTTCTCGGCCTCCTCTCTGACGCGTCTGGCCAGTCGGCCTCGGATGAGTAACGCATCGGCCAACTCAGGGTACCTCTCTGGAGATGGTATGTGCTCGGCGGCTAAAAAGAACAGCTAATAAAGAGGAAAGTCCGCCGGGATTTGAACATTAGAGCGTGATTAAGGGAGGAAGGATGTTAACAAATATAGGGCTATGCTAGTCTGCTGGACGACTATCTGTGCAGAGCCGAGATTTCCACTCGATTTAAGGCGAGACGCAAGTATATCGTGTATAGCAAGCATATAGCAAGGTTAATGGACCTATAAACTCAATCCCGACGCACTCTCCCTCTATCAGGCTAGCTCCACTCAAAATCAGAATACCGGGATAGGCGTCTAGAGAAAGACTAAGGTATCACTAGTAGAGTAGCGTGGGCCCACTCCTCTAATACTCAAATCCCCCCGTCAACCCTAACTCCATCCACAAGCTAGCACTCCCTAGATAACACCACGAGGACTTGACCTCGCCTCGTGCTAATCCTCGAAGTAAAACTAACTGACAGGGAACCAACTTGTCTAACTCCCTTGAGATCTCGGCTATATCTATACACGACTTTCTGTTATGTGTCTCAGACCTAATCCGCTTACACCTGCTTACATTACGTTAAATATAACTATAAACAACTATAATTATGTTATTTTATATAGGAGCAGATACCAGGAAGGTAGGTTTTTGCCTTTAGTTCGCGTAGTTGTCGTACTAATTCTTGTCTAATTTGTTCCGCCTTGCGTACTGTTTTTGAGGATTCCTCCGCTTTTGATACTAGGCTCTTGGCGTGTTTGGGTATTTCCTGTCTTAAGGTCTTCTCTAATATTTCTCTGAGAGCTTCCTGAAGACTCTCACGGGTTGCCTGAAGGGCTTCTACATGTCCTAAGGCATATACACCTATTCTTATTTCTACGTGTTCCTTGTTTTGTTTAATTACTTTATTTATTCTGAGTCCTAAGCTTTCCATAGCTTCTACCATTTGACGTAGAACCTCTTCTAGCAGAATCTCAGGCGTCCATGCAAGCTGTTTATAGTGCATGTTCTTTACAGCGTATTCTATTAGATGTCCTATGAAGCCTCTTAACCCATCTCTATTAGCTTCTAGCTCAGTATATCGGCTGCTTAGTTTCAGTAAGATAGGCTCTACTAGGTTGAGGGATACCTTATCTACCTCTCTCCTTAGAGAGCTCGTTTGGACTTCAAGCGTTTCACAGATTTCCTGTAACTTCTTCACGGGCTTGCCTTCAAGGTGATTGTCTAGATCCTCTAGAAGGATATAATTATATCCCTTAAACCCTTCGAGTGCTTGACATGGTCTCGTGGAGAACACGTCGAACTCCGTGCCTTCTAATCCATTCTTTAGGAAGGAACGGGTTTCATCCCCTTCAAGGATACGCCCGGCTAGCTCGTTCAGCTTTAGCTTATGCTCCCTCCTGCTCTCTAAGGCTTCCTGGATCTCTAGCTGAGCCAGGGACTGGGCTGTCATTATCGCGCCAGAGGATACGAGGGCTGTACCGATACCTAGGAATGCATTGCTTAATCTACTCTCCAAACTAATACCTAGAGCTAAGATTACTATACCAGCTAAGAGAAGAAGTAGCGCGTAGGTCAGTCCTGGCTTTCTTAACGTAGTCGTGAATCTGGGCATACTAGTTATACCCTTACCACCGTTAGAGACTCCAGCCTAATATTTGGGTTCTTTACCGAGGGGCTTCCCGGATAACATCACAACTCATACCTTGAATGCACGCTAATGCGTTCCCATCGAGAGATAGCATCTTATCGCTTTCAAGGAAGAAGCCATCTTGAGAAGGAGACTATAGTTAATGTTAGAGTAAATGAGGACTTCGCTAGCTGATTCCTCCAACACTTTAATTTTGCAGGTGATAACGGCGGAGAGGCGGGCTAGGTAGTGGGAGACCTAGGAGTTGCACTAGTCTCCTCGATTCCAGGCATCGTGAGCTTGCTATGGCAGACGTACGATAGAGTTCTAGCAAAGCCCAAATTGGAAATAAAAACAGGTGAGGCCTTAACCCGTCTGGAATACGCGCCTAGTTCATGGGCCTGGATACCCAGATACTCAACATCATTATGCAACCCCTACGGTGCAGTAATAAGCATTCCCATCGTGAATAAAGGGAGAAAACCAGCATTGCAATGCTTAGCTAAAATGAGGTTTAAGTTATCAGAGCTATCAGAGCTAAGGGAGGATAAAGACGTCCCAGGAGCCTGGTCGAGGTGGTTCGAACTCCACTGGGCCGATAATCCAGAGGACAACCTGCAAGCCTCGTATAAACCTATAACTATACACCCCGGAGAAGAAACGCTCGTAGACCTTATAGTATACCATACACGGATAAAAGCCAGGTGCGAGGCAGTCCACAAAGCAAGACCCGGTACCATAGCTGCAAGCATGATCCAGGCTAGTGGTTGCATACTGACATTCTATACGAAACCTTTCTTACGAGCCCCCCTAGTAGAGGATCCATGCTGCGGTGAACCTCCAACAATAGAGTACCTAAAACCCGTAACACAGACGCCTGATATTGCCACCCCCCATTACGCCCAACTATACGAGATACAACTCGAGACGATATGTGAAAACGCGCACGCACAAGCAACACTATACGTGATGCTCTTAGACACAAGCAAAACCCTAGAAATATACACATGGTCAAGCCTAAAAGAAGCCATACAAGACCTCAAAGACTCGACCAATCGTAAACCAACATACAAATACTACGCAACTCTCAACCACCGAACTCCCCCGCCATGCATCCCATAACCAAACTCAAAGTTGCATGGCCATTAATCTCCATCCCGCTATTTGAGGCTTGGTTAGGAGGCATGGCTTGTAGCTAAGACTCTAGTCGCATAATCCCTGCTCTACGCCTCTATGGAGTCAAGCGCGTACAGCGAGCATAGAGCAGATCTGAAGATTGATTGAATAATTGATAGCAGTATAGTCGAGGACTTGATTGTTTCTAATTTTAACTTGTATTGTACTCTATAATGATGTTTTGGAGCCGCCGCCGGGATTTGAACCCGGGACCTCCGCCTTACCAGGGCGGCGCTCTGCCGGCTGAGCTACGGCGGCACCAGTATAGTATTCTTGACCGTGTTGGGGTTTAAAGACGCTATGCTTCTGTAGCATAGAGTTTCTTCCAGGCGTTTATCGCTTTGAGGGCGTACTGGTCCGCGTGTCTCTCTGTACCCCTGTGGGTGCCCAGCCTGTATCTCAGGTGGTGGTAGTACTCGTGGAGGACTATGAAGGGGTTTGTGTATTCGCTGCTTGAGCGTAGGTGTATTGTCTTGTCCCTGGGCGTGTAGCATCCCAGCGCCCTCCTACACTTCTTTGGTAGCCCTATTTTGAGCCTGGGCGTTGCTATCTTGTAGTGCTTGCTTAGCAGCTCCAGCGCCTCCTCGGTTTTGGCTTGGAGTATTAGCTCTACGGCCCTAGCCAGTGCCTCGTCCTCGGTCTCCACCCTCTACCTCCTCGTTTCCCCTGGTCTCCCTCAGTACCACTATCTTCTCGGTCTCCTTGATTCTCGCCTCCGGCTTTGGGAGCCTTATTCTGCCCTTGTCGTCGATTAGGGCTACCACCCTGTAGCCTGTCTCCTCCTCGACCTCCCTCACGGTCTTGCCCTTAGCACTGTATTCCGCGAGGTCTATTCCCCCCTTGGCCGTCGTCGCGTCGCTTAGGAATGTCGTCACTGAGGGCTCGAAGGTGGCGCTCGCCAGTAGCCTGCCTAGTACCGCCATGGGCACTATGTTGTCTACCTTCATCTGCCTCAGTATCCTTATGGTCGCCTCGTCCTTAGCCAAGACCGTTAGGTTGGCCCTCGGGTTCATGCCCTTGACCAGGGCCGCCGCGTGGATGGCCTTGCTATCGTCGTTGTAGCAGACTAGCACATAATCGGCCCCCTCGACGCCAGCCCTCTTCAAGTCCTCCTCGTCAAGCCCACCAACGATATAGTCTACCGGGGGCCTCGTCTTCGGCTGGTTCTCCATCAGCCATCCAACCTGGTTCCTCAAGCCATTGGCCACAAGCTCCCTAACCGCCTCGTCGCAGACGGGTCCCTCCCCGATGACTATAATCCTCTTACCATGCAGTATCCCAAGCCCCATCGCGGCCTTCACCGTTGCCTCCATGAAGTAATCCGCCAAGGTAGATATGAAGAGCGTATACACCGCTATCCCGAACACGGCCGCGACGCTAGCAACGACCCTGCCCATACTGGTCGAGGGGACTACGTCCCCGTAGCCAACTGTGGCCATTGTTATCAAGGCCCAGTAGAGGCTCGTGGCGAAGTCTACCCCGTTAACCCTCTCATACCTGTAGAATAGTGTGGCGCTGGAGACCCATAGGATGGCGAAGACTATTAGTAGGAGTAGGAACCTCCTCCTGGCGAGCCTGTGTATTATCCTCCGTATCTTGATGTGGATTGCCGGGATCAACGTCTCCAGCCACTCCCTAGCCCTTCATCTGGGGGCGTTATTTAATGCTACCCTTACAGTACTGGCCCGCCGCCTCGGGGGTCCAGGGAGGGTCCCTCTCTCGGCGGCTAGCGGCATGAGTTGTCTTGGACTAGGGCTAGTTCCCTGTAGATGTCTTCGACCCCCTTTAGGCCTATGAGGGCCATGGTGTCGCCGTTGGATATGGCTAGTACATGGTCTGTGGCGGCTTTGTGTACGAGTACATAGGCTTCCAGTCCGTTGCTCGCCTTGAAGTATCCCGCGTAGAGGCCTGTCGACGGGTCTGCTATGCCGTTTGTCCTTATGGAGAGTAGCTTGTCTACGCTGTCTACTGGCAGGAGCGTTATGTTGGAGTCGCAGATGTTGTAGGCGACGGTTCCGTCCGCATAGAATCTGACTAGGACCTCGTCGTCCTCGATCCAAACCCCGTACTGGGTCCCGGGCCTAAATATGTATATCAGCCCGCCCATGACCGTTAGAGTCGCGATGACCGCGAAGAGTATAGCTAGGATGCGCTTGGCCCTGCCAATCCTCCTGACCTTGACTCCTATGATTACGGATATCCATAGGAGAGCTAGGACTCCTAGTATGAGCTTGCTGGCCAGCTCGATCTTCACCAGGTCGGTGCCACTTACGAGTAGAGCTGTGGATTGCAATGTGGCCATCCCCCTTCTGGTATCATGTCCTTACATATCTGTCTCGACCCAACATTTATATCTTTAGATCAAGTACTACAATTACATGACTAATACCTCGAATCCCGGGGTACTGATATGCATATCACAAGAAGGAAGACCGGTCTACTGATATACCTGGCAGTAGCCTTCATACCCGCATTCCTCCTAGACTACGCATACATACTAGAACCGCTAAAAGAGGCCATGACAAACGAGGCCACAACGACACACATCACGACGCAGTTAAAGCTACTACCAGTACTAGTGGCTAGAATGTGGCTTCCAGCAACAGGCACGCTCCTAGCCCTCTACGCGGAAGGAGTAAGGAGCATAGAGGCCGTGAAGAGCCTAGTCGGGTTGAAGGGCATAGAGGCGAGGTATATAGTAGCGGCGGCCTTAGCCCCGCTAGCAGTCTACACCCTCTCGATACCAATAGCACTAGGCCTAGGGGGCAGGCTAGGGCCGTGCAAAGGCCTCCAGGGGACCCCCTACACACTCATACTACTAACCATACCGCTCGGCGTGGTAGCAGGGGCCACGATCAACGCCGCAGTAGCTCTAGGCGAGGAGATAGGCTGGCGGGGATACCTAGTCGAGGCAATAGACGATAGAATCGGATTAACCGGTAAGGCCATCGTCATAGGTGTATTGTGGGGGCTCTGGCACGCCCCCCTAATATACTATGGCTACGACTTTAGGATCCCCCTCCCAGGCGGCTGTGGTGGATCCTCTGGTGGAGTGCCTGCTCTACTAGTCTTCACATTATTCACTGTCTCCTTTGGATCAGTCCTGCTGATCCTGAGGGCCAGGTCTGGCTCGGTCTATGCAGCGGCTATAGGGCATGGCGTCATCAACGGGATCGCGGGCTCCTTCTCGGTTTTAGTATACGGGGACAGGCTCCTAACCCCGCCAGCAGGACTAGCGGTGTCTATCAGCGCGGTGCTCGTAGCATTCATCATGGCGCGGCTCCTGGAGGGTGGGACGCGGGGAGTGTTCTAGTGGCTCGTTGATGCGCGTCTGGGCTTAAGCTTTATTCCTTGTCGAGGGTTCCTAGAGCGTCCCTTGGAGGAGGTGTGCAGGGTGCCTGGCCCCCTGATACTTAGGCTTGTAGAGGGTCCCTCTGGTAGGTTCTTGGAGGAGAACGGTAGGGTTGCATTGATCTGGAGGTACGCCCCAGAGCCCGGCACCCGGGTTAGGGTGTGGGTAGAGGAGTCGGCTAGGTGGGTTGAGGGGGTTGTGCGTGGGCAGTGGAAGGTCAACTACCAGGTTCTAGAGGAGCTCGTATCCATCAGCGGGTATGGTAGCGTTGACGAGTGGGTTTCCAGTGTTGAGAGGATGAATAAGGGTAGCCTGCCTGGGTGGGTGTTCGTAGTCGAGAGGATTTAGCGGCTAGATTAGTTGGCTGGCCTTCTCAGCTATGGTCCTGGTCACCGGGTGCAGCCTCTGCTTCTCTAGCTTGAGGGACCCTCCACCGTCCCTGGCTACTAGCCCATAGTCAATCAGGGCCGCTACTACGTCGTCTAGGGTTTTAGGGTTCCAGCACCTAGGGCTCCCCCGGTATAGTTTCTTCGCGGTATCGCGTAGCTGGTCTAGTGTTGAGGGTCCCCTCCACAGGATGCCTAGTACTAATGCTAGCGGCGAGAGGCTGCACCTCTTTATCCACTCCTCCACTCCTGTACCCCTCTTAGCGTCCCTGTCTATAGGCGCGGGGGTCCCTCCCCAGTGGATGTATAGTAGGATCCGCCTGGGGTGTATTCGTGGAGGGCTCGATAATACGATGTGAATACGCTAGTAACTGATATAATTCATGAAGCTTATACTATGGTATCTGGGGACTTGGAGGAGCAACTCCACGAATACACTTGGAGGCTTAAACCGGGTGTACAGGGGCGTTGGCCAACAATAGGGAGAAGTGCAGGTACAGGACGAAGATAGTGAAGGACGTGGTCCACCAATTCGTAGAGCTACCCTCGGACTTCTTCGACACGGCCGTCGACACGCTCACAATACAGAGGCTCAGGGACATAAAGCAGCTGAGCCTAGCCCACCTAGTCTATCCCGGAGCGGTCCACAACAGGTTCGAGCACAGCCTCGGAGTAGCCCATGTGATGAAGATGGCTATAGAACACCTGGCTAGAAACATACAGGAGCACGTGGTACCCAGCCTGGAGAAATACCGGAAGGATCCCGCGCTTGAGGCTCTAGCAAAGGGGCTGGCCAGCTTCCTAAAGGAGCTAGCCGTGAAGCTAGTCGAGCTAACCCCGGTTGCTGTGACGGCAGCCCTCTACCACGACTCGGGGCACATAGCACTTAGCCATCCGGGCGAGGATGCCCTGAGGGATCCCCTCCTCTACTTCAGCCCCGACCGGGAGGTGACTGTAAGCGAGCTGTCGATAGAGGGCTTCGACCACGAGAGCCTCGGGCTGAGCCTAGTCGCTTCGAGGGCCGACTGTATAGATAAGGGCAGGTGCCCCGAGGTTAGGTATGCCTGTGAGAGTGTTGACTTGAAGAGGGTAGCCGCGATACTTGATAAGGCCTATAACAAGGATTCCTGGAGCTCTGGCTGCGAGCCGGTGATGTTCCGGAGAACCGATGCGGGGAAACTGCTCCCCGAGTACGAGGCCGACCGCGGTAATGTTGAGAGGGTGGCCGAGTGCATTATAGCCAGCCTGTTGAGTGGGCCCATTGATGTTGACAGGGCCGACTACATTCTGCGGGACACTGTGCATACTGGTAGCAGGAGTGGCGTTTGGGACATCAACAGGTATTACTCTGTCTTGACGGTCGTCCCCCGGATAACCTCTAGCCTCAGCGGCGAGGAGTATAGGGTCAGCATTGGGCTGGGCGTGCTGGATAAGGGGGTGTCTGTTGTCGAGAACATACTCCTCTCCAGGATATACATGTATGGAGACGTGTACCTCCACGATATATCAATGATCTACTCCAACATGGCGTCACGCACACTAGCACTCCTATACTCCATTGGCCGCTACCTGCTGAAAGACCTGGAGGATGGCGAGGAGCGGGCTAGAGACCTGCTGGAGAAGTATCCCGTCCTCGAAGCACTGGCAAACCTGCCAGCGAGAGCCCGGCCTTTAATAGGAGGAGAGTACCGTGACATGGAGAGGGACCTCGCATACCTGACCGATACACCGGTTATGGAGTTGGTTACAAGGCTGGGCTTAGGAAGGGCCAGAGACCTACTAGACTACATCCTGTGGAAAGCCGACGCCTCAGCTAGGGAATCCCAGCGCGGGTGGTTTAGGAACGCGTGCGCAAGCCTAGTCCTAGCGGCTAGGGGCCTAATCTATAGGAGGCACTGGCATGGCATCATCCTCGCCGACGAGAGAGCTACCACGGTGATAGAGAGGTTGAAGGGAAGCCCACAGGAGGTGAACGCGGTGGCCAAGAACATACTAGAGAGGTGTATCGACCCCCTCTTCATAATTGGCTGGAACAGATACGTCCCCTACAAGAGCGAGGGCAGAGACAAGATATACGTGTTCAGGAGGAGAAACCCCCTAGAGCCACACGAGCTATCCAAGGCGCCGGAAGCCAAGGTAGTGGACAAGATCGCGGGAACCAGCTACTCGAAGTTTGTAATCGTAGTCCCCGACCTCAAAATGGAGCCCCCAACCCCAGGCTGGTATACTAGGAGGGGCAAGCTGCTACGCGAAGACTATGAGGTTGCTAGCCGTACCTGCGGCTACAGCGACGGGGAACTCCGTGGGGTTTTGGAGGAGGTCGGCAAGCGCAGCCTGAGAATGGCGAGCGAGCTCCTGGAACTGGCCTAGTTTCCAGGCCCGCGTCTACCTCCTGGCTAGCAACACCACGCCAGCCACTCCAACGGCTAGTAGCGCTATGCCCGCGTATAAGAGCGTCTTGTTAACACCCCCGCCGGCCTGAGGGGTGCTGGTGTTGTTTCCTAGGGGTTTGAACGCCTCTATTATCTGTTCTCCCGGTTTTATAGCATAGGCCTTGCTTCCAAGGAAGACTACAACCCAGTTCTTCCCCTCTTTGTCGGCTCGCTGTACTATGTAGTCGATCGAGTCGGGCTTGGTAACCTCGCCCAGGACTATGGCCCTTAGCCTTCCATCCTTCCATATACCGGTTAGTGGGAACGCGGGCTGTATGGGCACGTTGTAGACGTTGTTCAACCTCTTTATAATCATGGTAAAGTTACCGTTCCACTTGGGGACGTCAAGGTCGCGGAACTCCAGGCACTGCTCGCCATACGTCTCCTTGACAAACTTCTCCATCCTCTGACAGTGGGGGCACCAGTCTTGCCCGTATATCACGAAGTAGTACTTACACGTCGAGCCCCCATGCGCTATCAGGGGAGTTGCGGTTGCGAGGGCTAGGACCGTCATTGCTAGGATCGCCGGGGCTAGGGACCCTCTATAGGGCTTATACATCTCCTTAATACACCCCGCTTGGCTACTTGACCGTTATAGGCGCTTATAGATGTATGCATAGGGAGATCACGGGAGGCCTGGGGGTCCCTCTGCCGGGGGTGTGGTTTAGGTGGCTAGGGTGCGAGTTAGGATACTGCCTGGCAACAAGGTGGTTTCGCTGGAGTTGGAGGGCAGGGTTACCGGTGAGAGGATACTTAGAGAGCTAGGGCTGTCGCGTGAGTCCTATATCGTCCTGGTCGATGGATCGCCCCTGCCCGAGGACGAGGAGGTTGAGGGGGAGGAGGTCGTGCTTGTGAGAGTGATTAGCGGTGGCTAGATGCAGCTTGTGTGGAAGGCCTGCTATAGCCTACGTGCCATACCAGAGGCGGCATTATTGTAGCACGCACTATGCCGAGTTCGTGGAGTCCAAGGTTAAGAGGACTGTAAAGAGGTATGGATTGGTTAGGCCTGGGGATAGGGTTGTCGCCGCCGTTAGTGGGGGTAAGGATAGTGCTACCCTGCTCTCCACGCTAGCGGCTCTCCGGGGAGAGATAGAGTTCGACCTCATAGCCTTCCACGTCGATCTGGGCATCGGCGACTACAGCAGGGGGTCCAGGAAGATCGTGGAGGAGCTGGCCAGGCTCCTAGACGTGCCCTTAATAGTGTTTAGCCTGCAGGAGGAGCTGGACTTCACCATACCCAGCGCGTCTATGAGGCTTAGGAGGCCGGCCTGCAGCATATGCGGCGCTGTCAAGAGGTACCTCTATAACGCCGTAGGAGTGGAGCTGGACGCCAAGGTGGCTACAGGGCATAACGCCGACGACATAGCGTCGCTCGCCGTCAAGAACTTTCTAGCTCAAGAGCTCGACGCAATAAGGAAGCTAGGCCCTAGTACAGAGGGCATACCGGGGCTAGCCGCTCCACGCATAAGGCCCCTCTACAATGTGTACGAGAGGGAGTCGTTCCTCTACGTTATAGCCAAGGGTCTACCCTACCTCCACAGGGACTGCCCCCACGCTAGGTTCACGAGCCTGGACTTCCGAGTCAAGGAGTACTTGAACAGGCTTGAGGAGGAGAAGCCCAGCCTCAAGCTAGGCTTCCTGAACAAGCTGGCCGAGAGGATATCGAGCTACCCGGCCGCTGAGGCTAGGGTCGAGGGGTGCAAGTACTGCGGCCTCCTCTCTAGTAGTGGTATCTGCTCGCTCTGCAGGTTGACCTTCAAGTTGAAGGGCGAGGCTCTGGGCGCTAGGGTGAGGGAAAGAATCAGGGAGATGGTTAGGGGTCTCGGCTAGGCCTGTTGGCTCCTGTACTTTGGATGATACTTCTTTATGTACTTCTCCTTTATGTTGGTCAGCTCCTCCTCCGGTAGTATGGCTAGTATCTCCCATGCTATGTCAAGCGTCTGCTCCAGCGTCCTGTTCTCCCTTTCTCCCTGCTTTAGGAACCGCTGCTCGAATAGGTCTGCGAACTCCAGGTACTTCCTGTCCACCGGGCTTAGGCTCTCCTCTCCGACCACTGCTGCTAGGCTCCTGAGCTCTACTCCCCTGGAGTACGCCGCGTATAGCTGATTGCTCACGTCCGCGTGGTCCTCACGCGTCTTGCCGGGGCCTATTCCCTCCTTCATGAGTCTTGAGAGGCTCATGAGCACGTTTATCGGCGGGTAGATTCCCCTGTTGTGTAGTTCCCTGCTGAGGACTATCTGGCCCTCTGTGATGTAGCCTGTCAGGTCGGGGATTGGGTGTGTTATATCGTCGTTGGGCATCGTGAGTATGGGCATCTGGGTTATACTGCCCTTCTTGCCCTTGACCCTGCCGGCCCTCTCGTAGATGCTTGCGAGGTCGCTGTATAGGTATCCCGGGTATCCCTGCCTCCCAGGTACCTCCTCTCGCGCTGCAGAGATCTCTCTGAGGGCTTCTGCGTAGTTTGTCATATCGGTCAGTATCACTAGGACGTGCATGTCCCTCTCGTATGCCAGGTACTCGGCTAGTGTCAGGGCCGCCCTGGGCGTCACCAGCCTAATCATAGCTGGCTCGTCGGCTAGGTTGACGAACATGGCTACCCTGTTTAGGGCGCCCGTCTCCTCGAAGAACTTCTTGAAGAATATGAAGTCGTCGTACTTTATTCCTATCGCTGCGAATACTACTGCGAACTCTTCCGCCTCGCCCCTTACGGTTGCCTGCCTGGCTATTTGGGCTGCGAGCACGTTGTGGGGCAGGCCGCTGCCGCTGAATATCGGTAGCTTCTGGCCCCTGACCAGGGTGTTCATCCCGTCTATCGCGCTTACTCCGGTCTGGATGAAGTCCTCTGGATAGGCCCTCTCGCTCGGGTTCAGTGGGGCACCGTTTACGTCTCTCTCGTCCTCTGCCACTATCGGGGGCCCGTTGTCGATCGGCTCTCCTAGGCCGTTGAATATCCTGCCAAGCATGTCCTCGCTTACCGGTATCTCAAGGGGTCTCCCCAGGAACCTCACCCTGGTCCCGGTTGTTGTGATGCCCGTTGTCCCCTCGAATACCTGTACTACGGCTACTCCCCTCTGGACGTCTAGTACCCTGCCCCTCCTCTTCTCGCCGCTGGCCAGCTCGACCTCCACGATCTCATCGTAGGCGACGTTTGAGACGCCCTCCACTATTAGGAGGGGGCCCTTGATCTCCCTTACCCTAGTATACTCCCTCACTCCATAAGCCATCCCTTACACCCCCTCTACCCGGACCGGGCCTCCACCTCGTCCAGTGTCTTGAGGACCTTCATTCTGAGCTCGTCGAGCTTCTCCAACTGGTCGTTGGGTACCTCGAACTTCGCCTTTACCATCTCAACGTACAGCCTACCCATGGCCTCTCTTATCCTGGCCACCGGTATCCCGTGCTCGACCAGCTCCAGGGCCTTCTTGTAGTAGTCTATGAAGAGTTGCAGCATCTTGAACTGCTTCTCGGGCGTCGCGAACGCGTCTATGGGGTCGAACGCGTTCTGCTTGAGGAAACCGTCCTTCAGGACCCTGGCCGCCTCTAGTATCAGCTTGTCCTTCTCGTCCAGGCTCTCGGTTCCAACGAGTCTCACTATGTCCTGGAGCTCGTCCTCCCTCATCAGGATCTCCATGGCCTGGTCCCTGTACTCCCTCCACCTCGGATCCACGTTGCTGTGCCACCACTCGGTGACCAGGTCCACGTAGGCGCTGTAGCTCATTATCCAGTTGATGGCCGGGTAGTGCCTTGAGTACGCTAGCTTAGTGTCTAGTGCCCAGAATACTCTTATGAACCTCTTCGTGTGGCTCGTGACGGGCTCCGTGAAGTCTCCTCCCGGCGGGCTTACGGCTCCCACTATAGTCACGCTACCCCGCCTATCGGGGCTGCCAAGCGCGTCGACCCTGCCGGCTCTCTCGTAGAACTCGGCTAGCCTTGAGGCCAGGTAGCTTGGGTATCCCTCCTCAGCAGGCATCTCCTCAAGCCTACCAGCAATCTCTCTTAGGGCCTCCGCCCACCTGCTAGTTGAGTCGGCTACAAGGAGGACGTCGTAGCCCATATCCCTATAGTACTCTGCCAGGGTGACTCCCACGTAGATGCTGGCCTCTCTGGCGGCGACGGGCATGTTGCTGGTATTAGCTATGAGTATTGTTCTCTCCATGAGGGGCTTACCAGTCCACGGGTCCTTGTACTCTGGGAATCTCTCTAGCACCTCAGTCATCTCGTTGCCTCTCTCGCCGCATCCGATGTAGACTACGACCCTGGCGTCGCTCCACTGCGCGAGGCTGTGTAGAGTCACGGTCTTCCCAGTGCCGAAGCCTCCGGGCACCGCGCCGGTGCCTCCCTTGGCCATGGGGAAGAACGTGTCGATTATCCTGACGCCCGTGATCAGCGGCAGCGAGGGTTCCAGCTTCGCCTTATAGGGCCTGGGGATCCTGACGGGCCATCTATGGGCTAGCTTGACCTCTACCTCCTTCCCCTCGCTCTCGACAACTGCTATCGTTTCCTCTATCGTGTAGTCTCCCTCTGGAGCTATCCACTTGAGCCTGCCGTGGATGCCTGGGGGTATCATGACTCGGTGCTCGATTAAACTGGTCTCCGGTACAGTGCCTATGAGATCGCCAGGCTCGACCTTTAGCCCGGGCTCGATCTTCTTGCCGTTAAACCCGGGCTTGAAGTGCCACTTCTTGTCTCTGGGAATGGAGTCTACGTGTACACCCCTCTCGATGAACATCTTCCTGTGGGGCGCCTCCTTGGCTATCTTGTCTGCTATGAGTGGGAGCGGCCTCTGGACGCCATCGTAGATGTTGCCTATAATGCCTGGGCCCAGCCATACGCTGAGAGGGGCACCCGTCCCCTCGACGAGCTCGCCCGGCTTCAACCCGGTCGTGGACTCGTAGACTTGTATGAACGCCCTATCTCCCCTGATCCTGGTTATCTCCCCTATCAGCTTGTCCTCTCCTACCCAGACCATCTCGTACATCTGGGCGCCTTCCATGCCCTCGGCGACGACGAGGGGGCCCGAGATCCTAACTATCCTACCCTTAACCGCCAAATCTCTCCTCCCTCCATTAACCGGGGCCTAACCTACTCTTTAAACAATACCTTCGAGGCCACGCCCCTGAGCCTGTACTCCTCCATCTTGACGAGGAGGTCGAGGCTGTAATCGACTCTAGTAGACCCGTCTGGGGATACCGCTATGATCCCGCCGAGGATGTCAACGGCGTCCTCGGACAACTTGAGTTTTCCACCGCCATACTTTTCTAGGAGGCCCTGTACCAGCTCGCGGTCTTCTGGAGCGGTTAATACCATCATCTCGCTCTCGACTTCTCCGGAGAGCTTCTTTATGATGTTCTCCATGTAGCTATTGTACCAGTCGGCTCCTCTCTTGGCCTCCTTGATCCTGGCCTTAGCCTTCTCCAGTACCTCGTCGATATACTTGTTCTTGGCCTCTGAGACCTTGGATTTCAGCTCCAACTCCAATACTGATATCAGGCTCTTAAGCTGCTCCTCGGCCCTGGCGAACTCCTCCTTGAGCTTCTTCTCGGCCTCCCTGAGGTTGGAGGTGTAGGAGTCCCTGATCAGCTTCTCGGCTGCAGCCTTGGCTTCGCTTAGCTGTTTGATGGCCTTCTCAAGCTCTCTCTCGACGGCCTCTCTGGCGACTTTTTCAGGATTACCTGTGATCGCCATGCCCCACCACTTCCGTTATCCCAGTCCTAGGGCTTTTGCAAGTAGTTTATCAACGTTAATGGGCTCGGCCTTTGCCCACCGGGTCGGGAGTATTAGGAGCGTTACATCATACTGGTCGACCTGCCTCCTTAGCTTGTCCTCGTCCTCCACTAGGTGTTTCAGGACTATCAGGAGCTTGGCGTTCTGCTCCTTCTGCATTGCGTAGTTGATAGTGTCTAGCAAGTCCTTCTTATCCCGGGCCTCGTATACCGTGAAGCCCACGCTCCTAAAGAGCGGCGCGTTTACACTATCGGAGACCACGACTATAGTGCCCATCTCCGCCTTATCACTCAAAGCGTACCTCCCATAACAGATCCGTGCTCCGATCCCTGTTTTAAAGTAGTGGGGACTAGTATCGTTAATAATCTGGGAGAAGGCCTTAGAGGCCATGGGCTTAACTGGTAGTATGGGGTGCCAGGCGATTGCTGCTGCCGAGAAGGATCGAGGAAGTGCTGGCGAGCGTGCCCATATCGCTCTATGACAAGGCAGTCGCGGCGCTGGCTACGGCAGGCATACTCCACGTCGACGAGCCTCCGCGGGAGGTTAAGGGGGGCTACGTCTCCAGGAAGTACAGGAGCTTCTACGCTAGGGTCAACGAGAAGCTCAGCAGGCTCCAATCCTACTATAAGGTACTTGGAATAGAGCCCTCCACGGTCCAGGGGCTCCGGCTCAAGGCCGGCGGGTGGGAGGAGGCCTTCGAGAAGCTACAGGAGGAGTATAGAGACCTTGAGAGGGAATACGAGAGGGGCGTCCAGAGGCTAACGGCTATAGAGACTAAGATCAAGGAGTACGAGGCCCTCAAATCCGTGCTGGAATTAGTCAAGGATGTAGACGCTGATGTGAGGAGTGCGACTGCGCTCAGCTTCATAGGCTACGCCATAGGATACATAACCGGGGAGAACCTCGTAGAGGCCGTTAGAAGGTCGGCCGAGAAGCACGGCGTTATAGCGGCGGTCGAGACGCCGACCGAGGAGATAGCGGTCGTGGCCGTGGCCGGAGACCCCGGTAGGGTGAGGAAGTTCCTCGCATCCATGAGGCAGTTCAAGTGGACCCCAATCTCGATCCCAGAGGAGCTACCCGGAGAGCCGAGCAAGGCGTACGCGGCCCTGGTCTCGGAGATAGAGAGGCTCCAGAAGGAGGCAGACGAGATAGTAAGCGCCCTGCGCTCGCGCAAGAGCGAGCTAGACAAGTACTACACGCTCGTCTACGCGCTGAGAGAGGCCTCAAGGCTCCTCGCGAACACGGTCTTTACAAAGACTATGGCCATGTTCAGGGGCTTCGTCGACAAGGCCGATTCGAGGAAGTTTAGGAAGATACTCGATGAAGCCCTGAACGGCGCCTTCATAGTATTGAGCCTGGGGGTTAAGAGGGCCGCCAAGAAGGTGCCCACAAAGATAGAGATGCCCAGGTTCCTGAAGCCCTTCCACATGATAGTTAGAATGTACGGAGAGCCCGACGCTGACGAGATCGTCCCAACGATCTTCATGGCGATAACATTCCCGCTCATATTCGCATTGATGTTCCCCGACATGGGCCACGGGCTGCTCGTGCTCCTCTTCGCCCAATGGTATCTCAGGAACAAGGACGCCAACTGGAGATTCATCCTCTCCGTGCTCGGAGCCGCCAGCATGGTCACAGGGTTCCTAGCAGGGGAGTTCTTCGGATCCCTCGTCGCCGCCAAGGTCGGGCTCCTAGACTTCTGGCACAAGCTAGGCTTCGAGACGCCTCCACTGGCCCAGGCGACACTGGCCGTTGAAGAGCACCTAGGCCAGGAGGTGGTGAGGCAGCTGATATTCAACACCCTGAGTATAGCCCTGTGGATAGCCGCCTTCATGCTGACCCTAGGCACCTTCCTTGGGGTAGTCGATGCGTTCCTGAAGGGAGACAAGATAGGGGCGGTCCTAAGCAAGCTACCCGTATTCCTGTTCTTCTTCTCAGCGACGCTACCGTTCCTCGTGACCGCGAGCGCCAGCGAGGGGGGAAGCATACTCAACCAGGCGATCTTCCAGAAGGGGAGCGGCGGCATCATCCAGGCTATAACGTTCTATGGAGCCGTAGTGGCGATGCTCTGGAAGCTGATAGGCGAGCCCATTGGGCTGGCCCTGGAGGGCGAGAGCTTCCTACACGGCCTGGGCGAGAGCTTCATGGGAGTCTACGAGATGTTCCTGATGGCTCTCGGCAACATCCCAAGCTTCCTTAGAATCATGGGCCTCGGCCTGGCCCACTCCGGGCTCATGCTAGGCTTCACCGAACTATACTATGCCATCGCCGGGACCACTATGCTGCCGGCAGCGGTAGCTATATTCCTAGGAGCACTCGTCTACGCCTTCGGGAACCTAATGGTCGCCGCGTTAGAGGCGATTATAGCGTTTGCCCACAGCATGAGGCTCCACTTCTACGAGTACTTCAGCAAGTTCTACTCTGGCACTGGAAAGCCCTTCGAACCGGTACTCCTGCCCGGGGTGGAGATAATCATTGCAAAATAGCCAGGGCCAACCCCACTTCTCTAAAAATACCTCCTTTCCACTGTAACGCCCTAATGGCTTGGTAATCAAGCCTTATTATCAGCCGCGACGACAATGTCATATCACCGGTGACTCCTGGATTGGCTAAAAAGGGTAAGATAGTTCTCGTTGGAGTGATAGCTATAGCCTTCATGGCACTACCATACATCGCACCCGTACTCCAGTCCTTCCTAGACCCTTACCATGGGGTGACAGGGGCAGGCCTTGCAGCCAGCCCTCCATCGGGAGAGCACAATATACTCGTCGTGGGTAATGCAACGGTCGTCTGGGACGAGCATGGAATACCCCACATCTATGCAACTACGGATGAAGCCGGAGTGTACGCCATGGGCTGGGTCACCGCTAGCATGCGCCTCTTCCAAATGGACCTCCTGAGGAGAATCGGGGAAGGGAACCTCTCGGCCCTCGTAGGGGAGCCCGGCTATGATAATGACGTGTTCATTAGGAGTATAGGGTTGAACCACGTCCTAGAGGAGACGTGGAAGCAGATAGTGGAGAGGCCCGAACTCCAGAAGCTGGAGGATCTGCTCCTGGCCTACTCGGCCGGAGTCAACAGCTACATAGACTATGCCATCGAGAACAACCTGCTTCCAGTCGAGTACAGGGTCCTGGGGTTAAAGCCGGTCCACTGGAGGCCCATAGACACGCTATCGATTGCACGCGTAATAGCCCTAGGTCTAGCGTGGAACGATGAGGACCTGGTGCTAGGCAAACTTGTCGAGAAATGGGGGCCCAGGATAATAGCGTACATGGATATACCCTACTGGAGGGGGACGAGCGTCCAGGCCAAGTGTAGTTACGCCACCAAGTGGGGCCAGGTCTCATCCAAGCCTAACGCCTACGACTACTCCTCCAGGAAGAAGCTGTCGACAGTGCCAGGCGATAAGTACACCCTACCAGACGTGGACCCTGTTCTAAAATGGATCGACGAGGTCAGGGGACTATGGTCTGTAGCGGCAATGGGGTTAGCCTCGAACAACTGGGTCGTCAACGGTAGCGTGAGCGAAACCGGTAAGCCCCTGCTCGCCAACGACCCCCACCTGCAGTTGAGCGTTCCCCCCATATGGTTCCTAGCCGAGATAAACACTCCCAGCTTCAAGAGCATCGGCGCCCTCTTCCCAGGGACCCCGCTGGTAGTGATAGGGAGGAACCAGCATTTGGCCTGGGCCTTTACGAATGTTATGGGAGACTTCACAGACTACTACTATTACGTCTGGAGGGGGGACAAGTACTACTACAGGGGCGAGTGGCTAGACGCCAATAAGACTAGCGAGACAATCCTAGTCTACAACCCAATCAAGAGGACCTACGAGAAGCGCGAGATCACAGTGCTGAGGACCATACATGGACCCGTCCTAGAGCGCGATGGCACCAGGTATGCCGTGGCCTGGACCGGGCTCGACGTCAGCTTCGAACTAGAGTTCTTCGTGGAGCTAAACAATGCGTCTAGCGTGAGAGAGGCTATAACCGCGCAGAGATGGTTCCACGTGCCCATCCAGAACCTAGTTGTAGCCGACGACCAGGGAGACTTCGCGTATAGTCCTGTCGGCGCGTACCCCGTGAGAGACAACCTGCCGGTGCTGCTGGACGATGTGGTTGTAGCCGGAGTCGACATGGGCAAGCTGGTCAACAAGGGCTACATACCATTTAACGGCAGTAGGGGCGAGGGCGAATGGACCGGGTACATGCCCAAGGAGGAGTTGCCCATCCTCTACAACCCACCGATCCCCTTCATAGCGACGGCGAACAGCAAGCCCTTCGACGGGAGCTGCGGGGACTTCATAGGATGGCATTACGCTGATCGATATAGGGAGGAGAGGATAAAGGAGCTACTCACGGAGGCGCTGGCTGACGGCGTAGTCACCATTGACGAGATGAAGAGTATACAGACCGACTACTACGACTTGAGCGTAGAGGACTACCTCGAAACCGCCATACTACCCTACGCTAGCGGCGAGTACGCGGAGATCCTCAAGGCCTGGCTCGCCGCAGAAGGGCCAAACATGGATAAGGACGAGTTCCAGCCAGCTATAGCCGTGGCGTGGATCTACTCCTTCCACAAGAACGTGTGGAAACACCTATACGGCGATGAGAAAGACCTCGGCTTCCTGAGATTCCACTACTTGCTAAGCATAGTGAAGGCCGCCGCCAAGGGCGACGAGTACGCGTTAAGCCTCATACCGGGCGGAGACCTCAAGGGCCTAGCAGAGGCTAGCCTCGACGACGCCCTAAAGCTTCTATCCAGGTACTTCGGCACCAGCGACTACCGCCAGTGGAGGTACGGAGACATACACTACTACCTGGTAGAGCATCCAGCCTTCCAGATACTCGACTACAAGAGGGTCCCAGCCAGCGGCGGCCCCTATAGTATAAACGTTGCCAGGCCAACTGTAGTCGATGCAAGCCAGGGCATGCCGGTGACCCATGGACCAAGCATCAGGCAAATAGTCGATTTATCCAGTACGGGCTACATGATATCGCTTCCAGGCGGGGAGAGTGGGAACCCCTTCAGCAAGCACTACCAGGACATATACCTGTACTACTGGACACGGGGCGAGTACCTTTACTACACTCTGGGCTTGGGGCCCAACGCGTACCAAGGGCCTAGCCTCGTATTCGATCGCGAAGGGTGATGCGCGATGAGTGGGTCAAGGCTTGGGATATCATGGCTTGTAGCTACCATAGCCTACATGTTTGGCTTAATGCTGCCGCCAGCCTATGGCCTAATAGCGGCCCCGGTGCTAGTGGCGGCAGTCGTACTTGCCGGTAGAATCGGGGCTAGAGATGCGGCTCTAGTGGGCTTCCTAGCAGGACTGGCCGGGTACGTGTTACTGTTGGGGGTGGCTGGTGGAGTCGATGGCGTGAGGATACTCGCTGGGATCGGGGGCCCCGTGACGGTGCTCGTAGCGTTCAGCTACCACCTGATCGTCCCAGCGGCCCTCTCTTATATAGTAGCGTCGCTCAAGGGCTAGGAGGGGCTTCAGCCCTCTAAACCTAGCTCTTTTTTAGCGGTCTCGACTAGCCCCCATACAGTGCCCATATAGAATACCTCTTTGACGATGGGGTTCGAGTGGTTGAATGCCCTGTTAGCATCGCTATTCCTGGAGGCTAGCACCTCTGCCACTCCGCCGACGTCCACTATCCCCTGCTTCACGGTCTCGCGGACTATCTCGTACCAGCTTGATAACCGTCTTTTCTCCCTGTCGATATACTCGACCGCGTCCTCGTCCTTAACCCCGTAGTGTGCCGGGGCAGGCCTCCTAGGGTTTAACGCCTTCATCTTCTCAAGACTCTTGAGGTAGAGCCCTGGGTGGAATGGCGGCGGAGTAGTTGGCAACTCCACCCTGACGCCGTCGATGACTATCGATACCCCGGCCGAGTCGCCAGTGAAGATCACCCCCTCGGGTTCAAGGAGTATGCTCATGTGGTGGCTCGCGTGCCCCGGTGTATGGTATATCCCTAGCGAGACCCCTCTTCCAAGGTCTAGCCTGTAGCCGTCCTCTACAGCTACAATGTTTTCGCTGGGAACGGGCACCGGCTCGCCGTATATCTCGGCCACCCGGCCTAGTACCACCTTGGCGGAGTTCCATAGCTTAGAGGGATTGGCTAGGTGCTTGGCCCCCTTGGGGTGTACTAGTATCTTTACGGAGGGATAATCGCGGGCTATATGGCCCGAGGCCCCACCGTGGTCTAGGTGGATATGGGTTAGTATTACATAGTCTGGCTCTATGCCGAGGGATTCCAGGGAGCGCTTCAGCCTTTCGTAGGAGTTCCCCGGCCCCGTGTCTATCACGGCGGTCTTATCCCCCGATACTATATAGGAGGCTATAAGATCGCTGCCCCACCCCGAGGGTGTCACGTCGACTGTCTCTACTATAGACTTCAAAGTCCTAATCCCCTCTCCGGGGATTGTTGGGGTTGGGCTTGATGGTTGATAAAGGCTAGTACTCAGCCGGGTACGCCATAGTATCTCATGGCAGAGTAGAACAGCAAGCCTCCCCCGATCATTTGGAGCACCATATTAGCGGCTAGGCTGTGGTATGGGATCCTAGCTATGCGGAACCTCCCCTTGACGACATATACTCCCGTTGGGTTTAGAGCGTCTAGCAACCAGTGGCTGAGACCCCCGATTATGGTTGCGGTGTAGATCTTATAGGGCTGGGGGAGTAATGGGGATGCGATGCCCCTTTGGATCAGCCAGGCCACCGCGATGGAGATCCCGATTATCCCTGGTAGGCTGTGGGTCACCTTTGTCCTCGCGGGGGGTCTGAAGAGCCTGTGGTCGTGGCCCATGATGTCGACCATGATATTTACGGTTGCCGAGGCAATCAATGACAGTATCCAGCACGTTATACTACAGTCTAGAAGGTAAGCGGAAGCCGCGCCAGCTACTCCAACGCCGAACGCTATATGTGTAGAGAGCCTCACGCTATGCCCGCCCGCTAGACTATATCACGGGCTACATTTTGACAAGACCTCCCCTATAATAATTCGAGGACGACCAGTATACAGCCACGGTGCTACCGCGGTGGAGGCCACAATCGGTCTAATACAGCTCAACGCCAGGCTAGATAAAGCGGAGTCGTTGAAGGCGGTTCGAAGGCTAGCGACTCGCATATCGGATAACAGCATAATAGCCATGCCGGAATACGCTATGTACGATCCCACAGGCGTCAAAGCGGAGGAGCTCAACAGGATAGCCGAGACTATGGAGGGTCCCTGGGTTGAGGGGCTCTCTGAGATAGCACGCAGTAAGGGTTCCTGCATCATAGGCACTCTCATAGAGCGGAACTCTAGGGGCAAGCCCTACAACACCGCCATCATACTCGACGAGCACGGAGAGGTCATAGCCAGCTACAGGAAGACCCACCTCTTCGACGCGCTAGGCTACAGGGAGAGCGACGTGTTCACGCCGGGCGAGAGGCTATTCAAGCCGGTAAAGGCCTGTGGTCTCCGGATCGGGCTGGCTATCTGCTTCGAGATAAGATTCCCCGAGATCCTCCGATATCAGGCCCTTAATGGGGCTGATATCGTCGTCATACCGAGCGCATGGTATACTGGCCATGGGAAGGAGGAGCAATACCGCTTTCTAGCCCAGGCTAGGGCCCATGAGAACACGATATGGATCGCCGCGCCCATACTATACGGGTCAAGGTTCACTGGGAGGAGCATGGTGGTGGACCCGCTTGGCGTAGTGACTG